>JAURMS010000028.1 GCA_030830595.1 Gammaproteobacteria bacterium
ATCCGACTGGTGCGGCGACTACCGACACGAGCGCCCCATGCGCACCCCTGACCCCTTTGACGACCCGCTCCGATGACCCTCCCCCGCGACCGATACAGCCTCCGCGTCAGCGAGCCCCAGTCTCGCTCCGGCCCCGGCCGCCGGCAGCAGCTGGTTTCAATGGAGAGCTTCGGCCAGCACCAGATGGCCGATCTGCTGATGCGGATCGAGACCCTGCTGGCGCAGGGCTACATCCTGTCGATCAACCCGCCGGCGCAGATGCCGACGGTTGACGTCAATGCCTGCCCCGACCCCTCCACCGCCTGCCTCACCGTTCTCGCCTCATGAATGAAATCGTCTCCTGCCATCCCCGCGTCGCTGATCTGCGGGTCCACGCCCACTACGCCGGGGCCCAAGCCGCCGAGCTCGAGGCCCGCGCCGCTGAGGCCCAGCAGCAGGCCCAGGCGTTGAGGCAGCAAGCCGCCGAGGCCCGCCGCCGCTACTTCGGCTACCTCGTCCGGATCGACGAGCTGATGGGTGACACCCCCAGCGTCTTCGCTCACCTGGCCTGATCCGCTCCCCTTTCCAACCTGAATCGCACCACCATGCGCCGCCCCCCTCCGCCCCGCCCCTGCCACCAGCGCCAGACGCTGGCCCAGCAGGTCGGCACCTACCTCCTCGACTGGCCCCTTCGCCGGATCGGACTGGGTTTCGCCCTCGTCTTCGCCTTGGTCCTGCTGCGGCCGGTGATCGCCGACGTCGTGCGCCACTGCGGCCCCGCCGACTGGGCCGCCTGCCGGAGTGCGCGATGACGAACCACCTACAGGCCCACAGCGTGCGCCGCCTGGCGGTCTGGCGCCGCTCCGGCACCGGCGGCGACTACATCGCGTGGCTCTCGCGTCAGTGGGCCGCCTATGACCGCGCCCACGGGATCGCCGTGAGTGATCGCGTGTTCTCGCTGGTCACCTACAGCAAGCACCAGGAGGCCTTCACGGACTGGCTCGAGCGGCAGCAGGGGGTGGTGGCGTGACGGCCTACACCGAGTTTCTGGAGCAGAAGATCCACACCGGCGCCGCCCACGGCTTCGAGCCGGTCTGGATGCCGCCGAACCTGTTCGACTTCCAGCGCTCCCTTGTGGACTGGGCAATTCGCAAGGGCCGTGCCGCGATCTTCGCGGACTGCGGGCTCGGCAAGACCGCCATGGAGCTCACCTGGGCTGAAAACGTGGCGCGCTACACCAACCGCCCGGTCCTGATTCTCACCCCCCTGGCTGTGGCCGCGCAGACCATCCGCGAGGGTGAGAAGTTCGGGATTCAGTGCCACCGCTCCGGCGACGGCGCAATCCCTGGCCACATCGTGATCACCAACTACGAGCGGCTGGAGCACTTCCGCCCTGCCGACTTCGCTGGGGTGGTCTGCGACGAGTCCAGCATCCTCAAGAGCTTCGACGGCGCCCGCCGGACCGAGATCACCCAGTTCATGCGGAAGGTGCCCTATCGGCTCCTGGCCACCGCCACCGCCGCCCCGAACGACTTCACCGAGTTGGGCACCAGTTCCGAGGCCCTCGGCTACATGGGCCACATGGACATGCTGGCCCGGTTCTTCAAGAACGACCAGAACAACCTGACCAACCGCCGCATGTACGGCGAGGCGCCGAAGTGGCGCTTCAAGGGTCATGCCGAGACCCCATTCTGGCGCTGGGTCACCAGCTGGGCCCGAGCCTGCCGTAAGCCCTCGGATCTTGGCTTCCAGGACGGCCGGTTCATTCTGCCGCCACTGCACGAGGCCAACCACCTGATCGACACCGACACAGTGCCCGAGGGGATGCTGTTTGCCATGCCGGCAACGGACCTGCGGGAACAGCGGGCCGAGAAGAAGCGCACCGTTCGCGAGCGCTGCGAACAGGTCGCCGCCATGGTCGCCGCCACCGGCCAGCCCGCCCTGGTCTGGTGCCACCTGAACGAGGAGGGCAACCTGCTTGAGCAGTTGATCCCTGACGCGATCCAGGTCTCTGGCTCCGACCGCGACGAGGTGAAAGAGGGCCGTCTGATCGACTTTGCCGAAGGTCGCGCCCGTGTCCTGATCACCAAGCCCAAGATCGGGGCGTGGGGGCTGAACTTCCAGCACTGCAATCACATCACCTACTTCCCCTCCCACAGCTTCGAGCAGTACTACCAGTCCGTTCGCCGCTGCTGGCGGTTCGGCCAGGAGCGCCCGGTCACCGTGGACATCGTGCTGACCGAAGGAGAGCGGCGAATCATGGAGAACCTGCACCGCAAGCGGCAGCAGGCCGAGCAGATGTTCTCCAACCTCGTCGCCGAGATGAATCACTCGCTGGAGATCCAGCGTGCCGCCTATCCCACCACCGCCATCAAGCTCCCCTCATGGATGTCATCACCGACCGCTACGCCATCTACAACGGCGACTGCATCGAAGTCATGCGCGGACTCCCCAGCGAAGCTGTCCACTTCTCGATCTACAGCCCGCCGTTCGCTGGCCTCTACGTCTACAGCTCCAATGAGCGCGACATCAGCAACTGCAGCGACTACGACCAGTTCATGACCCACTACGGGTTCGTGATCCAGGAGCTGCACCGGCTGACCATGCCCGGCCGTCTGACGGCCGTCCACTGCACCGACATCCCATCGGGCAACAGCGGCCAGGACTCACTGATGGACCTGCCGGGCAAGATCATCGCTCTGCACGAGGCCAACGGCTGGCACTACGTCGCACGGCACACCATCTGGAAGGAGCCCCTGTGGGTTCGCAACCGGACGATGGTCAAGAACCTCGCGCACAAGACGATCGTGGACGATGCGGCCTATGCCGGCGTGGCCTCGGCCGACTACCTGCTGGTGTTCCGCCGCAGCGGCGCCAACCCCGTGCCGATCGCCAACCCCACCGGCCTGGACCACTACGCCGGCGAGTGCCCGATCCCCCAGGAACTGCTCCGCTACCGAGGGTGGAAGGGCAAGCAGACCGAGAACCGTTTCAGCCACTGGATCTGGCGCCGCTACGCCTCCTCGATCTGGGACGACATCAGCATGGGCCGGGTCCTGCCGTTCCGCGACAGCAAGGACCCCGACGACGAGAAGCACGTCCACCCGCTGCAACTGGACGTGATCGACCGCGCCATCTGCCTGCGCTCCAACCCCGGCGAGACCGTCCTGACCCCTTTCATGGGTGTCGGCAGCGAGGTCTACGGGGCCGTGTCCCTAGGCCGCCGTGGCATCGGGATTGAGCTCAAAGAGAGCTACTTCAAGCAGGCCGTGCGGAACATGGCAATCGCCGTGGAAGACACCCGGGGACCCGACCAGGCCCAGCTGTTCAGCCTTGAGGAGGAGCTGGCGGAAGCCATCGCATGACCACCACCGGCACCTGATACCCGCCCCCACTGCCCCAGCCCTACCACCCCAGCGCCGGCACCGGCGCCTTCCTGCTCACCCCACCCACCACCACCATGCCGATCTCTGACCTGAACCCCAACATCGCCGAGGAGCGCGCCAGGCCCCGCAGGGACGCCCCGGTCCTGGGCCCCGCCTTCCGCGCCATCCAGCCGCTGTGGGCGCTGTTGGTGCCCCTCACCGCCGGCCGCCCCATCCGCTGCACCATCCGCGCCGCCAGCCTCCAGGACGCCATCGACATCGCCGCCAGCCGCTACGCCATGGCTCGGGTGGATGGCATCCGGGAGCTGAGCGAAGCTGAGGCCCGTGGGCTGGGGGTGGAGCAATGAGCACGGACTTCCGCGCCCTGTGCGCTGAGCTGGCCGACGTCCTGGCGGAGCTGCCGTTCGGCACCTGCGAGGAGCTGGTGGTTCGCGCCCGCGCTGCCCTGATGGCGGATGGACCGGCTGTGCCCGAGGGGCACCAGCCCGCGCCGCCGGCTGCGGGGGAGGTGGCGGAGTTGGTGGCGTGGCTGCGTCTCAGCGCAGACTGTGCTGACGAATCACGCATTGCCGAGAACCTTTCCCGCGCCGCCGACCTCCTCACGCAGCGCCACCCCGCGCCTGTGCCGGTGAGTGAGCGGCTGCCGGGGCCGGGGGATTGTGATGCGGAGGGGAGGTGTTGGCTGCTAGGTAAAACTGAGAAAGAGTGGAGATTGATTGAAGTCAGCAATTCTGGGGTTCCGCATCTGAGGTATTGCTTCTCCCACTGGCTCCCCGCCCACGCCCTGCCGCTGCCGGCGGGGGAGGTTGGCCATGGCTGAGCTGAGCCCCGCCGCGCAGGCGGTGAAAAGCAAAGTGCTGGCGACCTATGCCGACAACGTCCCCAAGGACGAGTTTCTATGGGCGCTGGAGCGTCCATCGACCGTCGCCGCCCTTCGCGCCGTCGCGGATCAGGTGGTGCCGGAGGCGGCAGAGGCAGTCGGTGATCAGCACGACGAAGCTCGCCTGGATCAGTGGCTCCGCATCCACTGGAAGATCCTCGCCATCGCCGCCGAGCTGGAGGCCACCGATGGCTGACCCCATCAACCACCCGCCCACCCGCGCCCAGCGCCTCTTCGATGAGTTCCAAGAGGGCGCCA
>JAURMS010000209.1 GCA_030830595.1 Gammaproteobacteria bacterium
GTCTCGCCGGCCGCAGCGCGCTCGTCGCCGGAACACCCGACCAGTAACGCGGCAGCCAGGATGGCCAACGCGAGTCCGGGGGCTGAAGATTTCTTGTGGTTTTCAGGGGCAATCATCGACCGTACCTCCATGCGTCCGACCAGCGCAGGATGGCAAAGTTGCAACGAATTGGCGTCACGCTATAGTCGCACGCCATGATGAAGCTCGCACATTCTTTGCTCTGGGTCATCGCCTTCACGCCGCTACTGACTTCGGCAGCCACCTTACCGGATCGCCCCCGTGCGGTGCTGCGCCAGCAACTGGTCAAGGAGGACTCCGTCACCGTCGTGGTCCGGGACGTGGCCAGTGGCGAAAGCCTGATCGAGCTTAACCCGCTCACGCCGCGCTCACCAGCATCGACCCTCAAGCTGCTGCCCACCTGGGCGGCCCTCGAGATGCTGGGGCCAGCGCACAGCTGGAAGACCCGGGTCTATGCGGATGGACCCGTTCGGGGCGGGGTGCTGAAGGGCAACCTCTACCTGCAAGGCGGCGGTGACCCCATGATGACCCTGGAGCGCTGGTGGAAACTCATCACCGACCTGCGCCAGACCGGGTTGCGGGTCATCGAGGGCGACGTGGTCATCGACGAGGAACTGTTCGCGCCCCTCGCCGAGCGACGGGGCGACTTCGACCGCCGTCCGCAGCGCACCTACAACGTGCTGCCCCATCCTCTGCTGGTCAACCTGCAGAGTATCGAATTCACGGTCAGGCCGGCCGATGACGGACGCACCATCGAGGTCGGCGCCACGCCCCTGCCCAGCAACCTCGAGTTGCAGAATCGGATCCGGGCATCAACCGGCCCCTGCAACAGCCGCAACCGGAATTTCTCCATCCAGCATTCCGAGGATCGACCCCTGAACCTGGTGGTCAGCGGCACGGTGTCCGTAAATTGCCCGCCGCAGAGTGCCCGTCAGGCGGTCATGAACCCGGTTGACTACGCCTATGGCAGCTTCAGGCAGCTATGGGAGCAGCAGGGCGGCAGCATTGGTGGGGGATTGCTGCGCGCACCCACCCCGCCCAAGGCCAAGCTGCTGCTCTCGCGCGACTCGCCTACCCTCGCGGAAGTCATTCGGGTGGTGAACAAGTTCTCCAGCAACGTCATGGCTCGCACGCTGGTGCTGACCATCGCGGCCGAGAACGGCAGCCTGCCGGCCAGCAGTGCGGCCGGTGAGGCACTGATCGACGGATGGCTGCGAAACCAGGGCCTGGTCTTCGAGGAACTGGTGATCGACAACGGCTCCGGCCTCTCCCGCAAGGCTCGTATCTCCGGCGACAGCATGGCGCGTATGCTCGCCGCGGCCTGGCGGAGCCGCTACGCACCGGAATTCATCGCCACGCTGCCGATGGGCGGGCTGGACGGCTCCCTGCGCAAGCGTTTCAAGAGGCTGCGGGATCCGAGTCGGGTACGCATGAAGACTGGCAGCCTCAACGGCGTCAGCTCACTGGCCGGCTACGTGACCGGTAAGACGGGGCGCACCTATGCGGTGGTGATCATGGTCAACCAGAAGGGCGCACAGTACGGATCCGGTGACCTCATCGAGGGCGCGGTGGTGGACTGGGTGCTCGATCAGTGAGCCAGTCGGGCCATCAGCCAGGGCTGTAAGGCACCCTCCAGTACCTGGCGCCAGCCGCGCCGGTACTCCTGTCGCAAGAGCGGTGCGATCTCGCCGAGGGCCTCCCAACCGCCATGGGTGAGCGAGAGCAGGCAGCCATCCTCCGTCGAGTGGACCTCTACCTGCACCCACTGGGCGCTGCCGGTTTCCCGGCCAGGATGCCAGGTGAACACCAGGCGATACACCGTCTCGTCGCATTCGGTCACGCGTCCCCAGTCATGCCGCGCCCCGTCCGGAGCCAACTCGAAGACCGCACCGCCGGGGGTGGCTTCCAGCACGCAGCGAGCCCGTGGGTCACGGGACAGGGAGTGGGTCACCACGGGCCACCAGTCGGCAAAATCATGCACAAAGGCCTGCCAGGCCCTTTGCGCCGGGCACGGCAGCTTCAGCTCCACGGTAAAGGGCGGGCACGGGTCAGGCATGGGATCCGGGGCGAGCCAAGTGGGACCGCGCTAGGATAGCGGACGGAGGCCCTGCAATGAGCAACGACCGTCAACCCCTGAGCCGCCTGGAATTGCTGGAGCTGGCCACCGCCGGAGGTGGCGTGGGCCACTGGACCTGGTGGCTCGACGAAGGCTTCTCCCACTTCGATGAGCGTTGTGCCCAGTTGCTGAACCTGCCTCCGGAGGTGTTCGGGCTTGCAGATCCAGATTTCTGGGCACTGTTGCATCCCGAGGACCGCGCCCTCATGCAGCAGGACTTTGCTGTCGCGTCGCAGGGTGACGGCAGTGCCTACAAGACCCGATATCGGGTTCGCGACGCGGCTGGGCGCTGGCGATGGCTCGAGGCGCGCGCGCATTTTTTTCCCGCGGACAAACACCAGCACGGGGCACGCTGCGCAGGCATCCTCATCGACCTGGAGCAGCAGGATCGCGAAGAGGAATTGATTCGCGAACAGCGCCTGCGCCTGGACCTCGCTCTCTCCGCGTCAGGCCTCGGGGTCTTCGACGCCAGCACCAAGGACGGCAGGGTCACGCGTTTTTTCTGCGACGAGAGATATCAGGACATCACGGGGCTCAATGAGAGCATCGGGGAGGATATCGACAAGTTGCGGGCATGGATTGCCGAACCCTCCGGACGCAGCGTGGAGGTCAGCACGCTGTTGCGCTGGATCCATCCCGACGATGCGCCGAGAATCATGGCCAGCAGTCTCTCGGTGATCAACGGTGACGCTGAACGAATGCGCTTCGAGGGGCGGATGGTGCGCGTGGATGGGCGCTTGATCTGGATCCGGGTGGAGGGAGTCTGCGTGAGCCGGCATGCCGACGGTTCTGCTGCGCGGATCCTCGGCACCCTGGAGGACATCAGCGAGCGCGCCGAGCGGGACCTGATGATCCGCATGGGCGAGGACATTGCCGGTTTCGGCTTCTATGAGTACGACATCGGCAGCAACATGATTCACTGGTCGCCAGGCACCTATGCGGTGTTCAAGCTGGATCCGGAGAAGTACTCGCCCGTGCTCGGCACGCAGCGCCACATGTACGACGCCCCCAGCCGCGATGCGCTGGTCAGCGCCTTTGAACTTGCCTGCCAGACCGGGCA
>JAURMS010000210.1 GCA_030830595.1 Gammaproteobacteria bacterium
CCCGAAGGCAGGTACGCGACATGTCGCGCATCCAGGCTGTTTCAGCACCGCCATCCTGCTGGCCAGCGTACCCTTGCTGGCGCTTGACTTGGTGGAGCCCCAGCTTTGGGTCAGTGCCGTCACCGGAAGCACCGGGTCCGGCCGTCAGCCGACCGAGGGCACCCACCATCCGAGGCGGCACTCGGACCTCTACGCCTACAACCCGCTCGCTCACCGCCACACACCGGAGATCACGGCCTTGGCGCGTGCAGCGACTGGCGTCACGGGCGAGTTCGCTTTCGTGCCCCACTCCGGCCCGTTCGCGCGCGGCATTCACGCCACGGTGCAGGCGCGCCTGCGCCAGCCGATCGACGCGACTGCACTGCGCAACCAGTTACGGGATTTCTACGCGGGCAGTGCCTTTGTGGGCGTGATGGAGGGCTGTCCTCGCCTGAAGGACGTGGTCGCCAGCAACTACGCCAGGCTGGGAGTCGCCAGTGACGGACGCAACCTGGTCGTGACCTCGGTGATCGACAACCTGGTCAAGGGCGCGGCCGGAGGCGGCCTCCAGTGGCTCAACCGCCTGTTGGGTTTCGAGGAAACCGCGGGCCTCACCGCCCCGGCGGCCGGCTGGACCTGAACCGATGAATGCCTCCACTCGCGATCATCTCGCCCGGGTCTTTGCCCAGTATCCGCTGGAGGTCGCGAGCGCCGATGGCGTGTGGATCCATGACGGCCATGGCCGACGCGTGCTGGACATGTACGGTGGCCACGCCGTGGCCGCACTGGGTTATGGACATCCCCGCTGGCAGGCAGCCCTGCAGACGCAGGCAAGGGCAGTGGCCTTCCAGAGCAATGCCGTCCCCATGGACGTCCGCGCGCGCGCGGCACGCAAGCTCGTCGAATTTGCCGAACTGCCCCTCGACACCGTGTTTTTCGTCAATAGCGGAGCGGAGGCCAACGAGAACGCGCTGCGGCTGGCGTGTCGTTTGACCGGCCGTGGTCGCATCGTGGCCATCGAGGGGGGCTTTCACGGCCGATCGGCGGCCGCTGCGGCGGTGACCTGGGGATCCGCACGCTGGTACGGGTTCCCTCGCACGCCCTTCGACGTTGGCCACCTGCCGCGAGGTGACCTGGCGGCCATCGAGACCGGCATCGATTCCAGCGTGGCGGCCGTGATCGCCGAACCCGTGCAGGGTGTGGCGGGCGCCTACGACCTGGGCGCGGACTACCTTGGCGCACTCCGCCGTCGCTGTGATGAGGTTGGTGCCCTGCTCATCCTTGACGAGGTGCAGTGTGGCGTAGGTCGCACCGGTCACCCGTTCGCGGCCGGGCTCTACGGAGTCCGCCCCGACCTGCTCACCACGGCCAAGGCCCTCGGGGCGGGCTTTCCGGTCGGCGCGCTGATGCTGACACCCGCCATCGCTGCCGAGCTGAAGATGGGCGAACTGGGCACCACCTTCGGCGGCGGACCCCTGGCCTGCGCCGTCGTGGAAGCCGTGATCGACGTGCTGCGCGAGGAGGACCTGCTGTCCAACGTGAGGCGGATCTCCGCGCTGATCCGCGAGCGCTGCGTAGTCGGTCCCGTGCAGGCCTGCCAGGGAGAGGGTTTCCTGCTGGGACTGCGGACCGCCGCGCCGGCCGCAGAGATCCAGGCCCGGCTCCTTGAGCAGGACATTCTCGCCGGCACCAGCGCCGACCCTCACGTGTTGCGGCTGCTCCCGCCGTACACTCTCGCCGAAGAACACGTCGAGCTGCTGGCCTCGGCGCTCGGGAGAATGGTCCATTGAAGCGCTTCATCGATCTGGCCACCCTGCAACGCGACGAGGTCCTGGACCTGCTGGCGCTGGCCCAGCGCCTTCAGGACAAGCCTGAGCCGGCGGCACTCGCCGGACGAATCCTCGGCCTGTTGTTCTTCGACCCCTCGCTGCGGACCTTATCCTCCATGCAGGCAGGCATGGCCCGCCTCGGCGGCCAGTCGGTGGTCATCAGCCCGGGACAGGGCACCTGGCGACTGGAATGGCGGGACGGCGCCGTGATGAACGGCAATGCGGCGGAGCATGTGCGTGAAGGCATCCCTGTGCTCGCCTCCTATTGCGACGCCCTGGGAATTCGCGCGTTCGCCGATGGCAGCAACCTTGCCGAGGACCTGTCCGAAACGCGCTTCATGTCGATGGCCGAGCTGTGCGAGAAGCCGTTGATCAACCTCGAGTCGGCCATGAACCATCCATGCCAGGCGCTGGCCGACTGGCGGACGCTGGACCAGCTGCAGGTTGCTCCCCCGGCGCGTTTCGTCCTGAGCTGGGTGCATCATCCCCGGGCCCTGCCTCTGGCGGTCCCGGCAGCCACCCTGACCATGGCAGCGCAGCGCGGCATGGAGGTGGTCGTGCTGCGTCCCGAGGGTTATGCGCTGCCCGAGCCGCTGATGGCCAAGGCCCGCCGGCTCGCCGAAGTCTCCGGCGGCTCAGTAAGCGAAACCGACGACCGAGCTGCGGCCATGGCCGGGGCACAGGTGCTTTACGCCAAGGAATGGGGATCCCCCCTGCACTACGGGGATGCGGAGGCAGAGGCCGCCCTCCGAGCCCGGCACTCGAACTGGATGGTGACGGAAGACTGGTTCGCAGGGGCCCGCAGCGATTGCCACTTCATGCACTGCTTGCCGGTCAGGCGCAACGTGGCCGTCGCCGACGCAGTACTCGACGGCGCCCGCAGCGTAGTGCGCCAGGAAGCCCACAACCGGATGGTCGTCCAGATGGCCATCCTGCATCGCTTGCTTGCCCGGAGGACTCTCTGATGCCCCACCGCACCGATCCATCGCTCACGGTCCGCGCCCTGCGTGGAGCAGCGCCCTATGTCCGGCTGTTCAAGGGCAAGACCTTCGTGGTGAAGGCCGGGGGCGCGGTGTTCGCGGATCCCGCAGGCACGCGGGCGCTGATCGAGCAGATCGCGATCCTGCATCACCTGGGGATCAAGGTGGTGCTGGTCCATGGCGGTGGGCCGCAGCTCGACGAGATGCAGCGTTCGCTGGGCATCGAGCCGCGCATGGTCGGCGGCCGCCGGGTCACCGATGAACGCAGCCTTGATGTGACGGTGATGGTGCTCAACGGCTTGATCAACACCCGCATCCTGGCCACCTGTCGCGAGCTTGGAGTCAGCGCCGTGGGCATTTCCGGCATTGATGCCGGGCTGGTGCGGGCGCGGCGCCGACCACCGGTCGAGGTGAACGGGCAGTCCGTGGACTACGGCCTGGTGGGTGACGTCGAGGCCATCGACCCCTCGGTCCTGATCCGCCAACTCGAAGCCGGGCTCATGCCGGTGGTCAGCCCCTTGTCATCGGATGGCGAGGGTTGCGTACTCAACATCAATGCCGACACCATCGCAGCCAGGATCGGCGCGGCACTCGGCGCCGAAAAGCTGATCCTCTGCACGGGAGCACCCGGCATCCTGGAAGACCTCTCCGACCCCGGCAGCCTGGTGTCCTACACCGATCTCGCGGGCTTGGCCCGGCTGCAGGCATCGGGCAGCTTCGCTGACGGCATGCTGCCCAAGGCCACTGCAATCGAAGGTGCGTTGCGCGGTGGAGTCAAACGGGTGCACGTCATTTCCTACAAGGTGCCGGACAGCCTGCTGGCCGAGGTCTTCACCAACGAGGGTACGGGCACACTGGTGGTGGAAGATATCGGCGCCTTGACGCCGGCCGAGCAGGCGCTGCCATGACCCGGCTGTGGGACAAGGGTGGCGCGCTGGATCAGCGAGTTCTGGCCTATACCGCAGGCGAGGACCACACCCTGGACGAGCGGCTGGTCGCTTATGACGTGCGAGGCTCGATTGCCCATGCAGAAGGCTTGCGGGCCGCAGGACTGCTGAGTGATCCAGACGCGGATCGGATCGTCGATGCGCTGGAGGAGATTGGCGCGGCGCATGCGCGCGGCGACTGGCGCATCAGCCTCGAGCAGGAAGACGGTCAGACCGCCCTCGAGGCGCTGCTGACGGAACGCCTGGGCGAAACCGGGGCGCGCATCCATCTGGGGCGTTCCCGCAACGACCAGGTCCTGACCGCGCTGCGACTTTACCTGCGAGACGCCATCGCGGCCCTGGTGCAGGACACCGAGTCGGTGGTCTCTGCGCTGCGGCGGCTGGCCGAACGGCAGGGAGAGGTGGCGCTGCCCGGCTACACACACCTGCAGCAGGCCATGCCAAGCAACGTTCGGCTGTGGTCAGCAGGCTTCGCCGCCGAGCTGGCCGACGACGCCGAGGGCATCCGCGCGGTGCTGAGGCGGCTCGCGGGCTGCCCACTGGGCTCCGCCGCGGGCTACGGCACACCAGGGCTCAAGCTCGACCGAACCGTCACGGCCAACCGGCTGGGCTTCGCCGGGCCGCAGGAACCAGTGACCGCAGTCCAGCTGTCCAGGGGCAAGGCAGAGTCGCAGCTTCTGTTCGAACTCACCCTGCTCATGCAGGACGTGGGTCGGATGGCCACGGACCTGATCCTGTTCTACACCCGTGAATTCTCTTACGTCGACTTGCCGGAGGCCTTCACCACGGGTTCTTCCATCATGCCGCAGAAGCGCAACCCGGATGTCTTCGAGCTGATGCGTGGCCGCGGTGCCACTGCGCTCGGCTGCCTGACCGAGGCTCTCGGCATCGCGGCGAAGCTGTCCTCGGGCTATCACCGCGACCTGCAGCTGCTCAAGGCCCCGCTGTTTCGCGGCATCGACCTGGCTGCGGAGACCCTGGGCCTGCTGCCCCAGGCGCTCGACGGGCTGGTCTTCCGACCGGAGAACATTCGTGCCGATCCAGCCATCCATGCGGCCGAGGCGGCCTATCGGTTGGTCCTGACGGAGGGCATTCCCTTCCGCGAGGCCTACCGCAGGATCGCCGCCGAACTGAAGGCCTAGCCGGCAGGCCCGCTCAGGACAGTCTCTATGGCTGCCGCGGCACCCAGCAGCGACAGGTCGGCAAACCTCGGACCCACAAGTTGCAGGCCCAGCGGCAGGCCCCGGTCTCCCCGACCGGCTGGCAGGGTAATGCAGGGTACGTGCAGCGCCGTCCAGCTGCGACTGAAGGTGGCCATGCCCGTGGTGGTGAGATCGCGCGGGGCCTGCCCCGGGGCGGACGGGGTCAGGACCGCATCGAAGGGCCCTGCAAGTCGATCAAATACCGGGCGCAACGAGGCGATGATGTCCCGTGCCCTGGCGAGCTGCAGGGGCTCAATGCCCAGGTGATTTTCGACCTTGGCCTTGAACTCCTCATGCAGCAGCTCCGGGTGGGCCAGGTAGAGGTCGCGAAAGGACGCACGACCCTCGCCCTGCATCACCACGTCGTGCCAGGCATTCAGGTCGGCGAATTCACCGGGCAACTCGAGATCGACAACCCTCGCGCCCGCCGCCGCCAGGCGGGCCACACTCTGGTCGAAGTGACTGGCCGCATCCGGCTCGAGCTCGGCCCACATCGGCGTCCGACAGACCGCCAGGTTCATGCCGGCCACCGTGGTCCGGGCGACCCAGCTCCCCCGACCGACCCCCAGGGCCAGCGCCAGGAGGCCGAGGTCTGCCACCGAACGGGCCATCCAGCCCAGCGTGTCGAGCGAAGGGGAGAAGCCCTTGGCACCCTCGAAGCTCACCTCGGCCCAGGTCGGCTTCATACCGGCGATGCCGCAGAAGGCAGCCGGACGGATGGTGGAGCCACCCGTCTGGGTGCCCAGGGCCAGCGGCACCATGTAGGCAGCGACTGCAGCAGCAGATCCGCTGGATGATCCGCCGGCGGTACATGCGAGGTCGTGGGGGTTGCGCGTGGCCGGCAGGCGACCGGCGGCGGCAAATTCGTGAGTATCGGTCTTGCCGAGGATCACCGCCCCGAGCGCGCGCAGCGTACGCACGCAGGCGGCATCGCGGGCGGGGCGATGCCCCGCATAGATCGGCGAATTGTGCTGGGTGGGCAGGTCAGCCGTGTCGATCATGTCCTTGATGGCGACCGGAACACCGTGAAGTGGCCCGCGTGCGGGCTCGGCATCACGCCGGCGTGCCGCCTCGAGGGCCTGCTCGGGATCGACCCAGGCAAAGGCACGCACCGCACCGTCGACCCTGGCAATGGTGTCGAGGCAATCGCCCACCAGCGCCTCACTGCTCAAGCGACCCTCACGGATCTCGGTCGCTGCTGCAGCAGCCGTCAGCTCACTCGGCCTCACTCGCGCCATCCTCCGCTGGTGACCCATGCCAGGTCGGCAAATGACCATCCTGGCAGCGCCTGCAGGCGATCGAAAAGCCCGCTGGCCGGAGCATCGTTGATGCCTCCGTAAGCTGCACAGTCAAGGAACTTGTCGCGCAACTGCCGGGCCGTGAGCGGGCGGTCGGCATGCCCACTGGCGCGCTTCACGGGCGGGGTGACGACCGATCGGCCCTCTACATCCACCAGGGTCACCTGATCGAAGCGTGCGGCCACCGGATAATCCGGATCGTAATCCGTCGTGGTCACCACCTGCACTCGCTGAATGAGGGACTGCAGGCGCGGGTCAGCGACAGCAGCGGTGGACAGTTCAGCCAGCCCGACGCGGCCGTGCAGCAGCGCACAGGCAGTGGCATATTCCAGGGAAAACTTGGCCTCCTCAGGCTTGGAGGGCGAGTGAAAGGGCATCACCGCCGCATGCTTCTCGCTGACCCTGGGCTCGATGCGCGCCAGCGCCTCGATGTCGACGGTGTGATCCTGAAGGTACTCGAGCACCGAATCGATGATGCGCTGCGAGGCGCCCACGGTGGGATACTTCTTGATGTTCAGGCGCAGGTTCGCGATGCGCCGATAGGCACCGAGCTCCGGCTCCGACTGCACGTCCACCCTGCCCTGCGGCGAGAGCGTACGCAGCAGGCCCCGTTCACCCTCGATCACGTCCACAGTGGCGGTCATGCCGGCCTGCGCCAGCAGCGCACAGAACACGCCGGCCTGCGCCGCCTTCCCCGCATGATAAGCCTTGGCCATCGAGCCGAAATTACCCATGGTGCCGCCTGCGTGGGAAGCCGCGAGGCCAAGGGCGTTGCGGGTTTCATCCTCCCCGAGCCCGAGCAGCGAAGCAGCGCTCGCTGCAGCGCCGATGGCCCCGAACAGCGCCGTCGGATGCCATCCGCGGCTGTGCAAGTGGTCCGGCTCGCGCGACATCAGGTCGGCCCAGACTTCATAACCTGCCACATAAGCCGAGACCAGTGCAGCACCGTCTGCGCGGGCCGCCTGGCCACAGGCCAGCGCCACGGGTACCAGCACCGCACTGGGATGATTGGCGAACGCGTAGTCATCGATGTCCAGCGCATGGGCGGCGCACGCATCGATCATGGCGGTCAGGTCGGCACTGGAGGCCGGCCCGCCCAGCAATGCACGACTCTCCTGCACCGCATGGCGGGCAGCGACAGCCTTGCCGGCGACCCGGGTGACCGGCTCTCGCGAACCTGCCAGGAGGGCGGCTACCGCATCCGTAAAGCCGAGCCTGGCCACCTCGACGGCCACGGCCGGCAGCGGGCCGCTACGGTTTTGTGCCACGAAGTGGGCATAGGCGCGAGTCAGCGAAGCGGCCATGCTCAAGCCCTCCTCGCCTGCTCACGCCAGGCATCGAGAATCGCCGACCCCGTGGTCGCCCAGACACCCGCTCTGGAGGCGATGTGCTTCAGGATGCGCTCCAGCGCGGCAATGCGATGGGGCACGCCAGTCAGCCAGGGGCGCAGCGGCAGCGAAAGGATCCGCCCACCCTCCTCGGCCGCCTCCCGATAGAGGAAGTCGAAGCTGTCGATGACCTGCTCCGCGTATTGA
>JAURMS010000211.1 GCA_030830595.1 Gammaproteobacteria bacterium
ACCCGTGAGGTGCAGGGTCCGAACTATGCAGCCGTGGAGGGCCTGTTTACCGTTACCCGCGAGGGCCAGCCGGTGACGGTGCTGACCAGCCAGAAGCGACTGTACGCCTCGGGTGGCAACCCCATGACCGAGGCCGGCATTCATGTGTCGCCCCGGCGCGACCTGTTCGTCGCCCTCGGCGAGGACCTCGGGGCCGGCAAGTGGAGCATGCGACTGCAGTACAAGCCGCTGATTCGCTATGTCTGGCTGGGAGCGCTCCTGATGGCCCTGGGCGGGTTAGTCGCCACGGCAGACCGACGCTATCGGGTCCAGCTGCGCGAGGAAGAGGCTGCGCACGCATGATGCGCAAGACGCTGTTCGTCCTGCCAGGGATCGCTTTCATCCTGTTGGCCGTATTCCTGGTGCGCGGCCTGTTCCTCGATCCATCACGGATTCCTTCGCCGCTGATTGGTACCCCTGCGCCACAGTTCACCCTGCCCGATCTCGGTGATCCCGCGAGTCAGGTCACCAACATCGACTGGACGGGCAGCCCCTATCTCGTCAACGTCTGGGGCACCTGGTGTGCCGGTTGCAGGGAGGAGCATGAGGTGCTGCTGGAGATCGCTCGTGAGAACGAGCTGCCCATCCTCGGCATCAACTGGAAGGACCAGCGAGAGCTGGCCTTGAGATGGCTGGCAGAACTGGGCAATCCCTACAGCGCGGTCGGTGCCGACCTGGAGGGCCGGGTGGCGATCGACTGGGGCGTGTACGGCGCGCCTGAAACTTTCCTGGTGGGTGCCGACGGTCGCGTCGTGTGGAAGCACATCGGGCCGCTCACCCTGGAGGCCTGGCGGGCAGACTTCTTGCCGCGCCTGGCAGGGCAGGGAGGTTGAGATGATCTCGCGCGGTCTGTGGCTCGCGGCGTGGCTGGCGCTGTTGCTCCCTTTCGGCACGGCCCTGGCGATCGATTCGGAGGCGGCCTTCGAAGATCCAGCCATGCAGGCCCGCTACGAGAACCTGAACCGCGAGCTTCGTTGCTTGGTCTGCCAGAACCAGAGCATTGCCGACTCCAATGCGACCCTCGCGCAGGACCTGCGGCGGGAGGTCAGGGAAATGATGGCCGAGGGTCGGAATGACGCGTACATCCGCGCCTTCATGACGGCCAGGTACGGCGATTTCGTGCTCTACGAGCCGCCCCTGGCGCCGCGTACCTGGCTGCTGTGGGCGGCGCCGGGCCTGCTGGTGATGATCGGCCTCCTCGCGGCTGTCCTGGTGATTCGCCGCCGCGCGCGAAGCCTTGAAGACGAACCGCAAGAGTGGCGAGGCGAGGTGGATCCGTGACGGCATTCTTGATTGTTGCTTTGCTGTTGGCCGTGGGTGCCGCCCTTGCCGTCACCTGGCCGCTGCTCCGATCAGGAGAGGAAGAGGGCAAGGGTCGCTCCTGGCTGGGACCGGCCCTGCTGCTGCTGCTCCCTGCGGCCGCTGGCGTCGCTTATGTGGGCTCCAGCGACTGGCAGTGGGACGCGCCCGCCGGCCCCGTCGCGGTTGAAGAGGCACCCAGCCTCGAGGCCCTGGTAGGACAACTCGAAGAACGGCTTCGCGAATCCCCCGACGACCTGGACGGCTGGAAGCTGCTCGGACGGACCCGGGCCGTGACCGGCAATTTTCCCGGTGCCGGAGAGGCGTTTGCCCGGGCCCTGCAGTTGTCCGGAGGGGATGACCCGGAGGCCATGGTGGGTTACGGCGAGGCGCTGGTCCGCCAGGACGCCAGCCAGTTCGAGGGAGAGGCCGGGCGTTTGTTCGAGCGAGCCTTGCAGCGCCTGCCGGACGATCCGCGGGCCCTCTGGTACGGCGGCGTCACCGCCTGGCGCAAGCAGGATTTTGTCCAGGCCCGGACCCGCTGGCAGCGTCTGCGTCAGCAGGGCGGCGAGCCGGAGGTCATGGCTTTCCTTGATGAACGTCTGGCAGAGATGGATGCCATGCTCGGCCCCGCAGAGCCGTCCGGCGACTTGCCGGGCGGCATCAGGGTTCTGGTGGAACTGGCCCCAGAGCTGGCGGGCGCGGTGACGCCTGATGCCATGCTGTTCGTGCTGGCTCGCAAGGGCGAGCGGGGGCCGCCGCTGGCCGTGCAGCGACGCATGGCCAGCGAGTTGCCGGTGGAGATCGTGTTGACCGACCGGGATGCCATGCTGCCCGGGACCTCGTTGACTGGCGTGGGCGCGCTTCGGGTCGTTGCGCGCATCAGTAGCTCGGGCCAACCGGTTGCCAGCACGGGCGATCTTTTCGGGGAGGTCGCGTATGATCCGGGGGTCACGGACAGGTTATCCATCCTGATCGATCGGCAGGTCGGCGCAGACTGAACTGGGCGGGAGCCCGCTTACCCGGTGATCCTCGCTTGAACTTCCTCAACCGGTTGATCAGTGCCAGGCAGGGCGAGGAGCGGGCCGTCGCGCTTGCCTTTGGCTACTTCTTTCTATTGCTGTGTTGCTACTACCTGTTGCGCCCGCTGCGCGACGCCATGGCG
>JAURMS010000212.1 GCA_030830595.1 Gammaproteobacteria bacterium
CCAGCGCCTACTGCAGAGGGACGTGGCCTTCAAGGCGCTGGGCCTCGTGCTCATCGACGAGGAGCACCGTTTCGGGGGGCGGGACAAGGAACGGCTGCGCCAGCTTCGGGCCGACGTGGATACCCTGACGCTGACCGCCACCCCCATCCCCCGCACGCTCAACATGGCCCTCGGCGGCTTGCGTGACCTGAGCCTGATCACCACCGCTCCGGCGGAGCGAATGTCGATCGAGACCTTCATCTGCGAGTGGAACGATGGGCTCATCAGGGAGGCCCTGCTCCGCGAGATCCGGCGTGGCGGCCAGGCCTACTTCGTGCACAACGCGGTGGAGACCATCGAGCAGACCGCAGCCCGTCTGGGCGAGCTGGTCCCGGAAGCAGTGGTGCGCTACGCCCACGGCCAGATGCGCGAATCAGAGCTCGAGCGCCTGATGCTCGATTTCTTCCACCAGCGCTTCAACGTGCTGGTCTGCACCACGATCATCGAGTCGGGGATCGACATTCCCACGGCCAATACCATCCTCATCGATCGCGCCGACAAGCTGGGGCTCGCCCAGCTCCACCAGTTGCGCGGCCGGGTCGGACGCTCCCATCACCGCGCCTTTGCCTACCTGATCGCGCCTAACCGGAAGGCCCTGAGCGTGGATGCGGCACGGCGCCTGGAGGCCATCGAGTCGCTGGAGGACCTGGGCGCCGGTTTCACGCTGGCCACCCACGACATGGAGATTCGTGGAGCAGGCGAACTGCTCGGCGAGGGACAGAGCGGGCAGATCCAGGAAGTGGGATTCAGTCTCTATATGGAAATGCTCGAGCGCGCGGTCGAGGCCATGCGTGCCGGCCGCGAACCGGAACTGGAACGGCCGCTGCACTCCGGTCCCGAGGTGGAACTGCAGGTCCCCGCCCTGTTGCCCGAGGATTACGTGGCCGACGTCAGCCTGCGCCTGCGGCTCTACAAACGCATCTCGAGCGCCGGCAGCGACGAGGCACTGTCGGGCTTGCGCGAGGAGCTCGTCGACCGCTTTGGCCCGCTGCCGGAGCCGGCCCTGACGCTCTTCAGGGTGGCGGCCCTGCGCTCGAGGGCAGCACGCCTGGGGCTCGAGCGAGTGGAATTCGGTGCCGCCGGTGGGCTGGTGGTCTTCGGTGCCGGGCACAGCGTCGATCCGCTCAAGGTGATCAAGCTCATCCAGGGTCAGCCGGATCGCTACCGCATGGATGGACCGGAACGGCTGCGGGTGCGCATGGATCTCGCCGATCCCGACCTCCGGGTCCGGATGGCAGAACGCCTGGTGAGCGGACTCGAGCCCGGCTGATCAGGACTCCAGACGCAGCGGCGGCACCTCGAAGCATCGGCTGGCCGCCGCGCAAGCCCGTTCCCAGCGAACCGGATCGACGGCACCGGCCGGCGCACGTCCGTGCAGGCGCGACAGGCGCAGTTGGCTGACTGGCACCGGACTTGGTTCGAGCGCAGCAAGGACTTGCTCGACTGCTGCGCGGTCATTGCAGACGGGCAGCATGTCGCAGCCGGCGGCCAGCGCGAGCCGCGCCCGCTCCTCGATGGAGCCAAAACTTGCAGCGCCCTGCATGCAGAGATCGTCGGTGAACACGGCCCCGCGAAAGTCGAGGCGGCCGCGCAGTTCGCCCTCTATCCAGCGCCGTGACAGGCTCGGAGGCAGCGCATCCACCTCCGGGAACAACACGTGTGCGGCCATGACCGAGCGCAGGCCGTTGGCGATCAGGCGTCGGTAGGTGCCGAGCTCCTCGTCGAGATCCTCCAGCGGTCGTCGGTCGATCGGCAATTCGTGGTGCGAATCCGGCTTGACGGCGCCATGGCCCGGGTAGTGCTTGGCGGTCCCGGACATGCCGGCCTCGGACATGCCGCGCAGGTAACTGATGGCGAGTTCGGAGACGGCCATGGGATGGCGGTGAAAGGCCCGGTCACCGATGACCCCGCTGACGCCGAAATCGAGGTCGATGCAGGGCGCAAAGGACAGGTCGATCCCGCAAGCCACCAGCTCGGTGGCCATGAGCCAACCGAGGTCACGGGCCATGTCCAGCCCCGTTGATCGGTCGAGGTCGTACTGGCGCCCCAGGGCACGCAGGGGCGGCAACCGCTGGAATCCGTCGCGGAAGCGCTGCACCCGCCCCCCCTCCTGGTCCACCGCAACCAGGAGCGCCGGCGAGCGCACCGCCTTGATCTCGGCGACCAGGCGGCACAGCTGCTCCCGATGCTCGAAATTGCGCGCAAACAGGATGACCCCACCGACCAGGGGATGGGCGAGCAGGTCCCGCTCCGCGGGTTCCACGGCGACGCCACCCAGATCGACCATGATTGGACCGAGTGCCATGGCTCAGGATAACTCGAAAGTAGCCACGGATTCGACGTGGGCCGTGTGAGGAAACATGTCCATCACACCGGCTGCGACCAGTGCATAGCCGTGCTGGTGGACCAACAGCCCGGCGTCGCGCGCCAGGCTGGCGGGGTGACAGGACACGTAGACGATACGGCGCGGCCGCAGTCGCCCCAGCATCGGCAGCAGGGCCTCGGCGCCGGCCCGTGGCGGGTCGAGCAGCACGAGATCACGGGAGTCGGCTGCCCAGCCGGCTGAACCAGGATCCACCGACAGGTCGGCGCGCAGGAAGGCGGCGTTGTCGACGCCATTCAAGCGCGCGTTGGCAGCGGCACGATCTACCAAGCCCTGCTCACCCTCCACGCCCAGTACCTGGCCAGCGCGCCTGGCCAGCGGCAGCGTAAAGTTGCCCACGCCACAGAACAGGTCGAGTACCCGATCCCCGGGGCCTGGATCGAGGAGGTCCACGGCCAGCGTCACTGCCTTGAGGTTGACCTCCGCGTTGACCTGCACGAAGCCCACCGGACTGTATTCGACCCGCAGGTTGCCCGGCAGGGTGTAGAACGGCAGATGACTGTCACCATCGAGCGGCACGATGGAATCTAGGCCACCAGGCTGCAGCCAGATGCGCAGATCGCGCTCGGCGGCAAAGCGACGCAACCGTGACCGGTCCGCCTCCTGCAGGGGCTCCAGGATCCTGAACACCAGGAGGGTGCTGGCCTCCGCCACCGAGACCTCGATTTGCGGGAGCCGGTTGCGGATGGACAGACCGGCGACCAGCTCCGCCAGGGGGCCGAGCAACTGGTCCACCGGCGCAGCCAGGATGGGACAACCCACCATGTCGGTGATGTAGGGCTTGGCGCGCTCGCGGAAACCTACCAGCACCCGCTGCTTGCGCTCCACCCACTTCACGCCCAGGCGGGCCCGCCGACGATAGCCCCAGGCTGGCCCCCCAACCGGCTCCAGCCAGCTTGTCGGCGCAACCTTGCCGAGCCTCGCCAACTGTTCCCCCAAGTCAGCCTGCTTGGCGGCCAGCTGACCTTCGGGCGACAAGTGCTGCAGGCTGCAACCGCCGCAGGTTCCGAAGCTGGGACAGCCAGGCTCGACTCGCTCGGGACTGCGGCGCAGCACCTCCACCAGCCTGGCCTGGCTGAACTTGCGGGCCTCGTGGAGGCGATCGATGCGCACCTGCTCGCCCGGCAGGGCACCCTCGATGAACACCGCCTTGCCATCGAGCCGCCCCACGCCACGCCCATCGTGGGCGAGGCCGTCGACCTCGACGATCAGTTCGGTTCCCATGCTGCTGCAAACTGCTGCCAGTGGGGCTCCTGGCGCTCCTCCAGCCATTCGAATACCCGGGCAAGTTCTTCCTCGTACAGCGCCTCGTCGAGTCGCCCGCGAATCAACTCGAACCGCAGATACACCAGGTAGGTGTTCATCACGTCGGTCTCACAGTAGGCACGCACCTCGGCGATGCGACCTCCCTGCACGGCGTCCCAGACCTTGTCGCCACTCATGCCCAACTTGCCCGGCAATCCGAGGAGCAGGGACACGTTTTCAAGGCTGGCTCGGCCTCGCCCCTGAAAGCCGGAGAGCACGTCCATGAGGTCGATGTGCCGCCAATGGAACCGTGACAGGTAGTTGTTGTACCGGTAACTGGAATCACCCTCGCCCACCTCCCAGTAACGTGGCGAGGCAACCCCGTGCTTGAGCATCCGGTAGTGCAGCACCGGCAGGTCGAAGCCGGTTCCGTTCCAGGAGACCAGGGTGGGCTGGGTTTTTTCCAGGCCGGCGAAGAACCGTTGCAGCAGCTCCACCTCGGGCGAATCAACCTGGCCCAGGCTCCACACGGCCAGGGTGTTCTGCGCCCGATAGACGGCTGCGATGGAGGCAATCCGATGCTGCTCGAAGGGCAGGAAATCGGAACCGGTCTCCTCGCGACGGCGGGCGAACATGGCCTCTGCGACCTCGCTGTCACTGGCATCCCCCATGTCCAGCTGGCGCCGGCCGAGCTCGACGTCCGGAATGGTCTCGATGTCAAACACCAGGCAGTTGATCATTCGGGGCTCCTCGCTGCGATCATCAGGCGCTTCATCTCGGCGATCGCCACGCCCCAACCGGAAAATACGGCCCTGGCCACGATCGAGTGCCCGATATTCAGTTCATGCAGGTCATCGAGTGCGGCAACCGGCTGGACATTGTGATAATCGAGTCCGTGACCCGCATTGACGACCAGTCCAGCCTCACGGGCTACCCGAGCCGCCAAGGTCAGTCGTTCGAGTTCCTCACGCTTCGCCAGCCCCCTCGCGTGGGCGTAGCTGCCGGTATGCAGTTCGACGACAGCGGCCCCGGCACTGGCGGCAGCCTCCACCTGCGACGGGTCGGGATCGATGAACAGCGAGACCACGATGCCCTCCGAGGCCAACAGGGCACAGTGGTCCGCCAACTGGGGCCCCCCTCCAATGACGTCCAGCCCGCCCTCCGTGGTGACTTCCTCGCGTCGCTCGGGCACCAGGCAGACCTCGTCCGGCCTGATTTCGCGGGCCACGTCCAGCATCTCGGCCGTCGCCGCGAGCTCAAGGTTCATCCGCGTCTTCAGCAGGTCACGCAGGCGCCAGACATCGTGATCCTGGATATGTCGCCGGTCCTCACGCAGGTGCAGGGTGATGCAGTCCGCACCGGCCTGCTCGGCCATCAGCGCCGCCAGCACCGGATCAGGCTCGTTGCCACGCCGGGCCTGGCGCAGCGTGGCCACGTGATCGACGTTCACGCCAAGGCCGATGAACTGAGGGGTCTTCAAGCGTCTCTCTCCAACTTGCGCAATTCCAGCAAGACTTCGCGACTGCGTAAGCCGCGACCGTCTAGACAGTGTTCCAGTGCTTCGCGTGCCAGCCGCTTGGCCGCGCGCAGCGCCGAGGGCGACTCCAGCCGGTCCGCGGCGATCGCCACCAGGTCGGCCCCACACAAGCCGGCACCGGCTCCCGACTGGCGCCGGAAGCCGAGGCCGGGGCGATAATCATAAACGCCATCCGGGTCGAGTCCGGTGAAGTCAGGGGCATAGCCTAGCTCGCCAAGCAGGGCGAACTCAAAGCGCCGCAGGACGACCTCCTCCCCCGCGGACTCCGCCAGGCCACTGACCGCCAGCAGGTAGGCGCCGAAAATGCCCTCCGAGGGTTCCGCCTCGGGCAGCAGCTTGAGCACGAGTTCATTGAGGTAGAAGCCCGATAGCAGCCGCTGCGGCGGAATCACTGATCGGAGATCGGTCGCCTCGGCAGCAGTCAAGGTTCCTCCGTCGGTGCCCCCGCTCCACGACACCAGCAGTGGGGTGAAGGGTCGCAGCACGCCACGCAGGCCTGAGCCCGGCCGCCGTGCCCCCCTGGCGAAGAGCGACACCCGGCCATGATCCCGGGTCAGGAAGCGGCAAATCCGGCTGGAATCACTGTAGTCGCTGTGGTGCAGCAGGAAGGCCGGCTGCAGGGCCGCCCGACGCGCGCCGCTCATGAAGACTCGTAACCGAGGGCCCTCAGCGCCGTGTCGCTGTCCGCCCAGTTCTCCCGCACCTTCACCCACAGCTCAAGGTGCACGCGGCGCCCGAGGGACTGGTTTAACTCTAGACGGGCAGCGCGTCCGACCGACTTGAGGACCTGTCCACCCTTGCCGATCACGATCGGCTTCTGCCCAGCTCTCTCGACCCAGATGACGGCGTGGATGTCCACGGCAGGTGGATCATCCTGCTCCTGCCAGGACTCGATCTCGACAGTCAGCCCGTAGGGCAGCTCCTGGTGCAAAAAGCGGGTCAACTTCTCACGGATGACCTCGGCCGCCAAGAACCTCTCGCTGCGATCAGTCACCTGGTCGGCAGGAAAGAGTGGAGGCGCCTCCGGCAGCAGGCCTTCAATGACCGGTGCTAGCCGGTTCACATCGGCAGGCCTCTGGGCGCTGAGCGGGACCACTGCCGCAAACGCATGGAGACCCGCCAGTTTCTCAATCAGCGGCAACAACTGCTCGCGACGTCGCAGACGGTCGACCTTATTGATGACCAGGATGCAGGGCTTGTCCGCCGAGCGAACCCGCTCCAGCACGGCCTCGTCCTCTGCAGTCCAGCGTGCTGCGTCCACCATCCACAGGATCA
>JAURMS010000213.1 GCA_030830595.1 Gammaproteobacteria bacterium
CGACGCTGGCCGAGGAGATGGGTGTACTGCAGGAGCGCATCACCTCCACCAAGACCGGCTCGATCACCTCCATCCAGGCGGTCTACGTGCCGGCAGACGACCTGACCGACCCGTCGCCTGCCACAACCTTCGCCCACCTTGATGCGACCGTGGTGCTCTCGCGCCAGATCGCGGCGCTGGGCATCTATCCGGCGGTGGACCCGCTGGATTCCACCAGCCGCCAGCTGGATCCGCTGATCATCGGCGAGGACCACTACCAGACCGCCCGTGGCGTGCAGGCTATCCTGCAGCGCTACAAGGAACTGCAGGACATCATCGCCATCCTCGGCATGGACGAGCTCTCGGAAGAGGACAAGCGCACCGTGTCCCGCGCGCGCAAGATCCAGCGCTTCCTGTCGCAGCCCTTCCACGTCGCGGAAGTGTTCACCGGCAGCCCGGGCAAGTACGTGTCGCTGAAGGACACCATCCGCGGCTTCAAGGCGATCATCGCCGGCGAGTGCGATGCGCTGCCGGAGCAGGCCTTCTACATGGTCGGCACCATCGAAGAGGCCATGGAAAAGGCCAAGACCCTGACCTGAGATCACCATGGCCAACACCATCCACGTCGACATCGTCAGCGCCGAGGGCGAAATCCACTCCGGAGAAGCGGAGATGGTGTTCGTGCCCGCCGTGCAGGGCGAGATCGGCATCGCGCCGCGTCACGCCCCGCTGCTCACCACGCTCAAGACGGGTGAGGTACGGGTGAAGCCGGCCGGCGGCGGCGAGGAGCTGTGGTTCTGGGTGGGTGGCGGTGCACTCGAGGTGCAGCCGCACCTGGTGACCGTGCTGGCCGATACCGCAGCGCGTGCCAAGGACCTCGACGAGGCGGCCGCACTTGCCGCCAAGCAACGGGCCGAGGAAGCCCTCAAGGACCGCACCGGGGCCATGGAAATCGCCGAGGCCCAGGCCGAGCTGGTCCGTGCCGCGGCCCAGCTGAAGGCCATCGAGAAGCTTCGCAAGCTGCGTAACGGCTGATCGGGCCCGGGGCGGGAAGCCCGTGCGCTACAATCCCTCCATGCCGCTATCGGTCGTGATCCTGGCCGCCGGTCAGGGCAAGCGTATGCAGAGCGACCTGCCCAAGGTCCTGCACCCCGTCGCCGGCCGCCCCATGCTCTCCCACGTCATCGACTGCGCCCGCGCGCTCGAGCCGGCAGCGACACACGTCGTCCATGGTCACGGCGCGGAGGCAGTGCGTAGCGCGCTGGCCGATGCGCCAGTCGGGTGGGTGCTGCAGGCCGAGCAGCTGGGAACCGGGCATGCCGTGATGCAGGCCGCCGGCCAACTGCCCGACGACCACCTGGTGCTGGTCCTCTACGGCGACGTCCCGTTGATACGGCCCGACAGCCTGCGACCGCTCCTGGAGCGGGCCGCGCAGGGCGCGCTGGCGCTGCTGTCGGTCAGGCTGCCTGATCCGGCCGGTTATGGCCGGGTGCTGCGCGACAACACCGGGCGCGTCTACCGGGTGGTGGAGCACAAGGACGCCACCCGCAAGGAGCAGGCGGTGGATGAATGCAACACCGGGCTCATGGCCATGCCGGCCGCCGCCCTCAAGGGCTGGCTCGGGCGTCTCTCCAATGACAACGCGCAGGGTGAGTACTACCTCACGGACCTGGTTGCCATGGCGGTGAAGGATGGCGTTCCCGTGGAGGCCGTCGAAGCCCCCACCATCAGCGAGGTCATGGGCGTGAACGACAAGCTGCAGCTGGCCGAGGCAGAAACCGCCTTCCGTCGTCGCGAGGCGGAGGCCCTGATGCGGGCCGGCGTCACCCTGATCGACCCAACCCGCTTCGACCTGCGCGGGCGCCTGAGTCACGGGCGCGACGTCGAGCTGGACGTCAACGTGATCATCGAGGGGGAGGTCGTCCTGGGCGATCGCGTACGCATCGGTCCCAACGTGGTGCTGCGTGATTGCACCATCGGCCCGGACACGCAGGTGCATGCTCATTGCGTCATTGAAAAAAGCCGGGTGGGTGGTGCCTGCAGCATTGGCCCGTTCGCTCGCCTTCGGCCTGGCAACGAGTTGTCAGACGGTGTTCATATCGGCAACTTTGTTGAACTCAAGAACAGTCGAATCGGCGAGGGCAGCAAGTCGAATCACCTCACCTACCTCGGCGATGCCGACGTGGGCAGCCGGGTGAACGTCGGCGCCGGCACCGTCACCTGCAATTACGACGGCGCCAACAAGCATCGCACCACCATAGGCGATCGCGCCTTCATCGGCTCCGGAAGCATGCTGGTGGCGCCCATCGAGATCGGCGAGGGCGCCACCATCGGCGCCGGCTCCACGCTGACCAAGAACGCCCCGCCGGACAAGCTGACCCTTGAGCGATCGAAGCAGCTCACGCTGGATGGCTGGAAGCGGCCGGTCAAGAAGACCTAGGCAGGGAGGCCGGACATATGTGTGGCATCGTGGGTGCGGTGGCAGACCGGGATATCGTTCCGGTGCTGGTAGAGGGTCTGCAGCGACTGGAGTACCGCGGCTATGATTCCGCGGGGTTGGCCGTGCTCGAGGCCACTGGCCACGTGCGCCGCCTGCGCGCCGTGGGCAAGGTACAACGCTTGCGCGATGCGCTGGCCGCTGAACCTGCCTCGGCCATGCTCGGCATTGCCCACACCCGCTGGGCCACCCATGGCGTACCGAGCGACCGCAACGCGCATCCGCACATTTCGCGTGACGGCGTGGCCATCGTCCACAACGGCATCATCGAGAATCACGATGTGCTGCGTGCCGACCTGAAGGCCCGCGGCTACGAATTCACCTCGGATACCGACAGCGAGGTCATCGCGCACCGTGTGCACCTGCACCTCGACGCAGGCCTGGCCCTGTTCGAGGCGGTCAAGGCGACGGTCCGCGAACTGCACGGTGCCTATGCGCTGGCAGTGATGTCCGAGCGCGAGCCTGATACGGTGGTGGTCGCCCGCGCTGGCTGCCCGGTGGTCATCGGCATCGCCGACGACGGCCACTACGTTGCCTCTGACGTCTCGGCCTTGCTCCCGGTCACGCGCCAGTTCATGTTCCTGGAGGAGGGCGACGTGGCCGCCCTGCACCGCCGTTCCATCGAACTGGTGGATCGTGAGGGCCAGCCTGCCACGCGGCCCATACGTGAAAGCGAGCTCGATGCCGATGCAGTCGAGCGTGGTGAATATCCCCACTACATGCTCAAGGAAATCCACGAGCAGCCCCGTGCCGTGGCGCAGACGCTGGAAGAGCGGGTAGTCGGCGGACGCCTGCTGGATGCCGCCTTCGGGCCAGCGGCTATCGAGGCCCTGCAGAAGGTGCGCGCCGTGCAGATCGTGGCCTGTGGCACCAGCTTTCATGCCGGGAGCGTGGCCCGCTACTTCATCGAGCAGCTGGCCCGCATGCCCTGCTGGGTGGATATCGCCAGCGAGTTCCGCTACCGCCAGCCGGTGGTGCCGCCCGATACGCTGTTCGTCACCATCTCCCAGTCGGGCGAGACGGCCGATACCCTGGCCGCGCTGCGCCTCGCCCGCGAGCAGGGTTACCTGGCTACGCTGGCGATCTGCAACGTGCCGGAAAGTTCGCTGGTGCGGGAGTCCGACCTGGTGCTCCTGACTCGCGCCGGTCCCGAGATCGGGGTGGCCTCCACCAAGGCCTTCACCACGCAGCTGGCGGCCTTGGGCCTCCTCGTGGTGGCGCTGGCCAAGCGTTCCGGCATCGACTCCGAGCGCGAGGGGCAGCTGGTCAATCGCCTGATCGAGGTGCCCGGCCATCTTGAGGCGGCGCTAGGCCTGGATGAAGCGGTGCGCGCCATGGCCGAGCGCATCAAGGACAAGCACCATGCGCTGTTCCTGGGGCGTGGAGCGATGTTCCCCATCGCCCAGGAAGGGGCGCTGAAGCTCAAGGAAATCTCCTACATCCACGCCGAGGCCTATGCCGCCGGCGAGCTGAAGCACGGCCCACTCGCGCTGGTGGATGCCGACATGCCGGTCATTGCCGTGGCGCCCAACAACGACCTGCTGGAGAAGCTACGCTCCAACCTCGAGGAAGTGCGGGCCCGCGGGGGTGAGCTTTACGTGTTCGCGGATCCGGAGTCCGGTATCGAGCCTTCCCAGGGCGTGCACGTGATCACCATGCCGCGCCACGTCACCTACCTGCAGGCGCCGATCGTCTACACCGTGCCCCTGCAGCTACTCGCCTACCACGTGGCCCTGCTGCGCGGCACCGACGTCGACCAGCCGAGGAACCTCGCCAAGAGCGTGACGGTGGAGTGACAACCTTCTCGGGACGCTGCGAAGCAGGTCCCAACAGGGTCACTCCTTGGCAAGCTGCCTAGCGGCTGCCTGTAGGCCCGGACCCGCCAGCGCCTCGGGTGGCAGGGCCACCAGTCGAGACAGGCGCTCGCCGACCTGCTTCAGGGTCATGCGAAAGGCCAGTAGCTTGAGTTCATCGGGGGCGTCGCCCGCGCTGGGATCGGCGTAGCCCCAATGGGCGGTCGCGGGTGCGCCGGGAAAGTCCGGACAGACAGCGTCCGCCGCGCCGCAGACCGTGATGACGAGGTCGATGGCCGGTGCCGTCGGCCCCATGAATTCATCCCAGCTCTTGCTGCGCAGCCCATCCACCGCGATGCCAGCCTCCTTGAGGGCCTGGATGGCCAGCGGATTGGGCAGGCCGTTCGTACGTGGTTCGCTGCCAGCCGAATAGGCGACGAAACGGCTTTCGCCGAGATGGTTCAGCATCGCCTCGGCCAGGATGCTGCGCGCACTGTTATGGGTGCACAGGAACAGCACCCGGATCGGGTTGGTCATGATGGGATGGAAATGTCTACTGGCCCGATGACGGCTTGATGACAGCGGGCAGCCCCCGGGCAGCATAGGAGAACATCAGCCGCAGCAGGGCATCGTTCGACGTCGCGAGGTTGCAGGCGGCCATCACCCGCCGGGCGATCGCTCGCTTCACCTTCACGTCCTCGCCCGAGGCGTACTCCGGGCTGGCGTGAATCCGCCGCAGCGTGAATAGGGCCAGCCCGATGCTCCACAGGCAGAACCGACGGATGGCGATCTCTTGCCTGGGCAACAGCAGTGTGTAGTCGAGCGCATCCCGCAAGTGACGGTGGGTGATGCCCAGCAGGCGATCCAGCCCCGGTTTGAACGCAGCCCGGTTCTCCACCGGGTCGAGCCGGTCGAGGTCATAGCCCACTGCCGCAAACACGTCGCGGGGCAGCCAGCAGGTGCCAAGGCGGTGGTCATCCCACAGGTCCTTCAGGATGTTGGTCATCTGCAGGCCCTGGCCGAAGGAGCGAGCCAGCGCCGCCATGTCGGCGTGCCGGGTGGCGATCTCGGGCGAGTAGTCGCAATACAGCTCGGTGAGCATCTCGCCGACCACGCCGGCCACCACGTAGCAATAGCGGTCGAGCGTGGCGAGATCCGGCAGGCCGTGCTGCTGGCCGCGACCCTGGAATTCCGGCATGCCCCGGCACATGATGCCGACGTGCTGGCGCAGGATCTCGCGCTGGCGCGTGGTGAAGCTGGCTGTCATGCCGATCACGTGTTCGGCCTCAGCCACCAGGTCGCGTTCGGCCGGCGGGGTCGTCTCGCCGAGCAGCGGGTGCAGGGTGGCTGCGAATTGCGCTGCCGGGACGGTGCCGTCCAGGGTCGCCAGGAACAGGTCCAACAAGGTGCGCTTGGCCGGGAGATCGAGACCCGGGTGGTCCTCGATGGTGTCGGCGATCCGGCACAGCAGGTAGGCGTTGGCGACCACCTGGTCGAGCGGCTTGGGCAGCTGCGGGATGGCCAGCGCGAAGCTGCGCGAGACACCGGGCAGCAGCCGGGCCTGGAGCGCGGCCGGATCTGGCCCGGTGTGTAGTGGTGCGACCATGCGGACTCTCCCCCGCCCCAACTTAGCCCCTGCACCCGCGGCTGTCGAGTGCCGAGGCTGGCCGCGCATTAAGATGGACCCATGCGCTTCGATGCCGAGTACTACCGACGCTACTACCGGGACCCGGAGACCCGCATCAGCACGCCCGCGGAGCAGGCCCGCATCGCCACCCTGGCCTGCGCCTACACCGCAAGCCTGGGCTTTCGCGTGCGCCGGGTGCTGGACGCGGGCTGTGGACTGGGCCACATGCGGCGGCCAATCCAGCGGTTTTTCCGCGGCGTTCGTTATGTGGGGCTGGAACCCAGTGACTATCTCGCCCGCCGCTACGGCTGGGTCCAGTCGCCGCTGGAGGACTTCACCAGCCAGGAGCCCTTCGATCTGATCATCTGTCATGACGTGTTGCAGTATCTGGATGACCGGCGGGCAGCGCGGGCGATTGCCAACCTGGGTCGCCTGAGTGCAGGCGCGGTGTACCTGACCTGCCTGACCCTCGAGGACTGGCGCCGTCATGCGGACCGGAGCCGCAGTGACGGCGGCGTGTTCCTGCGGCCCGCCGACTGGTATCGCCGGCGACTGGGCCGCCTGTTTCGGCCCTTGGGGGCGGGGCTCCTGGTCAGGCGAGGCTACGCACCGGTGCTCTGGGAGCTGGAGCGCTGCTGGCCGGCCCGCAGCCCTTGACGGGAGCCGTCGGGGCTGGCACAAACCGGGCTGGGAAACGGCGGCCAGACCGGCTGCCGGTTCGCGTCATTACAAGCAGAAGGGAGCAGTCCTGACATGAAGATTCTCGAGGGTTTCCGTCCCCGCCTGATCGGCCTGGCCAGTGTCGCGCTGGTGGTGGCCGGCTGCGGAGGTAGCGCCAACGATGACCTGCCGCTGATCACCGCCTCCATCTCGGTCAAGAACATCGCCATGGGTGGTGAGTGCGAGACCATCCCGGTGCGCATGGTTCCAAAGGAGCTGGACGAAAAGGCCAACAAGTACGCCAACGCCCGCCAGATGGTCGTCGAAGTGCCCACCGAGGGCCCGACCGACGAAAACGGCGCGCCCATGTGCAATGGCTCGGCCGAGACCTTGCCGCTGCACACCGGGACCTGGGAGTTCAGCGCCCCGCTGCGTTCGGATACGGCGCGCTGCGATCGCAATATCCAGGCGGATGGCGACCGCAACATCATCTTTATCGATGCCGTGGAAGGCTGCGAGGGCGCGCCCGCCGAGCCCGAGCCGGCCTCCGAGGAGATGACCACGGAAGAGGCTGGGGCCGAAGGCGCCGAGACGCCTTGATTCCTCCTGTCCTGCTGCGCGCGGGCTTCGGCCTATATGGCCGGCTCGCGCCGCGGCAGGCGGCCCTGACCGCGGCCAGCCTGCTAACCCGTCCGCGTGGGCGCAATCCTCCCCAGCCCTGGGAACACGAGCCAACCGATCCGCTCCCCGAACCGCAGGTGCTGCCCGGCGACCTCCACGCCCTGCAGTGGGGCGATTCCGGCCCCCTGGTGCTCGGCCTGCACGGCTGGCGTGGCCGTCCCACCCAGTTCGGTCGGCTCGCCGAGGCCATGGTCGCCGCGGGCTATCGCATGATCGTGCTGGATGCTCCCGGTCACGGCCGCAGCCGGGGGCTTGCTGCCACACCGCGGCTGTTGGGCGAGGCGCTGGTAGAGGCCGGTGCGGCCTTGGGCGAAGTTCACGCGCTGATCGGGCACTCGCTGGGAGGCGCTGCCGCGCCCATCGCCATCGAGCTCGGGTTGCGTGTCCGGCGCCTGGTGATGATCGGCAGCCCGGCCCGGCCCAGCCGCCTGATCGAGTGGTATGCCGACCAGCTCGGCCTGCCACTGCAGGCCAGGCGTCGGCTGGACGAGTGGTTCGACGCCCACGCCGGGCGGCCGGCGGCGCTGCTCGATCCGGTGGCGCTGGCGCCGCATGTCGAGGCGTCGGTGATGGTGGTTCACGACGAGGATGACGAGATCATCCCGGCGGCCGATGCGCGACTGCTCGAGGCGGCCTGGCCGCCCGCACAGATGCTCTATACGCGCGGCCTCGGACATCGCAACGTGTTGTCGGACCCGGAGGTGGTGGCTGCGGTACGCGCCTTCATCGCCGGCTGAGCGTCTCCAGACGGCTGTCCCAGGGCTTCCCGGTATCGCCGCTCGCAGCCAACGCAACGCCCGCGTGCGCTGCACCAGCGCAGCGAGGCACCGTTCACACGGCCCCAGAACAGGCCCTGGGCGTCCTCGTCCACCAGCATTAGCAGCAGCGCGAGATTCCGGTGCCGGGCCAGTGGCGTTCGTCGCCAGCCCGGTCGATGTGTGTCCGCTGCCTGCAGGGTCCAGTCGCCCCGCGCGCTCCGGTGCCGGAAGCGTGCCAGGGGCAGCCGCCGCAGCATGGTCGTCATGCCGAACACTGGCCGCAGCTCGAAAAGCAGGATCGCGTCATCGACCAGCTCGAAATCGAGCCGTACCTGTGAGTCGAAGGCAGGGTCGCAGAGCCGGCCGCAGTATCGCTGGAACAACCGCTCGGCAAGCATCCGGGTATGCTGGGGCAGCGCCATGGCGGAGAATCTAGCATGACCGTGAAAGTGCCCTGGCGCAGGCTCCTGCCCGCGGTGATCTCGCTGGCGATCATTGGGATCGCCGGGGTCATCCTGGTACGCACCCTCTCCACGCTCGATCCGGCCGCCGTGCTCCGCCAGTTCGAGGCCACCCCCGGGATCGCCCTGGCGCTGGCCATTGGCCTGTCGGTGCTCGCCTATGGGGCGCTGGCTGCCTATGAAGTGGCGATGCTGCGCTATGTCGGCGCCACGATGCCCGCCTGGCGGCCTTTCCTCACCTCGCTGGTGGCTTACCCCCTGGGACATGCCATCGGTTTTGGTGCCCTGTCTGGCGGTGCGGTGCGCTACCGCTTCTATGCCGCGGCGGGGTTGCCGGCGCTCGACATTGGCAAGGTGGTGGTGCTCTCTGCCATGCCCTATGCCGCGGGACTCGGCCTGCTGTGTGGCATCTCGCTGCTGCTGTGGTCGGCCGAGGCGGCTCCGCTGCTGAACCTCACCCCTGGTGCCGCACAGGCCATTGGCGCGAGCCTGGTCGTCTCGCACGCCCTGTATGTGGGACTCGTCCTGCGGTGGCGGCGGCCGCTGAAACTCAAGAGCGTCACGCTGGAATTGCCCAGCCCGCGCATGACCTGGCTGCAATACCTGGCTGGGCTCGCCGACGTGCTGTGCGCCGTCGGGGTGCTCTACGTGCTCCTGCCGGATTCCCTGCAACTGGGCTTCGCGCCCTTTGTGGCGGTCTACGTCATCGCCATCCTCGCCGGGTTGCTGTCCAGTGTCCCCGCGGGCCTTGGGGTGTTCGAGTCGATGATGCTGCTGATGCTCCGGGACCAGCCAGCCGATGCGGTGCTCGGCGCAGTGCTGGCCTACCGGTTGGCCTACGAACTGGTGCCCTTCGCCTGGGGGCTGCTGCTGTTCCTGGTCCTGGAGTTGACCGGCCGCCGCCAGCCCGCCGCCTAGCCGGCGCCGGGCAGTTCGATGGGGGCGATAGTCAGGCGGAGACGGCCATAGGGTGAGGCCAGGACGGCCGCACCCGAATTCCGCTCCAGCCAGTCGAGGCTGGGCAGGGTCACCTGGTCGCCAGGTCGGTCAAAAGGTGGAGGGCTGTTGACCAGCACACCCGGGGTGAAAATGACCATGTAGCGCTCGCGCGTCCGCCGCGGATCGAAGGGCGCCACCACCGCGAGTCCCGGCTGCCCCTCGGCTTCGAGCAGTCCCTGCTCGAGCCGGAGGTTGTCCAGGTAGGACACGCGAGTGACCACGAAGGCATCGTCCAGCATGGCGAGAATCGGGTAGAACACGCTGGTGTCCTCCCCCGCGACATCGAACAGCCCCTCCACGCGGATCCTGAACGGACCTTCAGCCTCAGGCAGCCGGAATGCGGCAAAGGGGCTGATCCCACTCTGGAAGTCGAAGGTGGGGCTGTCGGGTCCGATCAGCCAGTCCATCACGCCTGCTGCCGGCAGCGGCCGGTAATCGAAACGCTCCGGATCCTCGCAACAGGGCGTGCTCGCCGCGTGGATGGCCAGGCGTTGTTCTACCAGCGGCGGATAGGGGGGCGTGCTCGCGCCGCAGCCGGCAAGAACGAGGCAGCACAGCAGCAGAGTTCGGGTCAGCGGCGTCATGGGGCCAAGAGGCTAGCACGTTCCAGTCCGCTTGCCGCGCCGGCCGGGGCGTGGCGCCTCGCGGCTCACTTTTTGGATGGCTGGCGGAACCCTTCCGGAATCCGAGGGGCCCGGGCCCGGTCCAGCTCGGCCTGCAGCTTGTCGGCGTAGACGGGAATGGCCGGATGGGCAGGATCCGCGCTGCGGGCCGCATCCAGCGCCCCAGCGGCTCCAGCGATGTCGCCGGCCTTCAGCGAGGGCTCCACGGCACGGATGAGTTGATCTGCTGTCGCGGCGAGCCCTGCGCGTGCGGCAGCGTTCTCCTGGTCCAGCAGTAACACCCAACGATAAAGCTCGATGGCGTTTGCACCCTCCGGCGCGACCAGGCGGCCCTCGTCCTGTGCCAGTTGCGCAGCCTCCAGCAGTCGAGCCACTTCAGATTCGCGGACCGCCGGGCTCATGCCTGGATCCTGCTCGGCGATGACCGCCGGCAAGGTCCAGGCCTCCCAGGGTCGGGTCAGGGTGAGCCAGGTCAGGCTGCCGGCCAGCAGCGCGCCCATGAGCAGAGCGGTGATGTTGCGTTGTAAACGCTCGATGACGATGTTGGGGATGTCCAGCCGGGGGAGACGAAACTTCACCCGTCTCCAGAGCGGACGCCTGTCGCGCGGCCGCGGTGGCGGCATGGCGGGGGTTCGCTGTGCGGCGACATTCAGGAAGTTCTTGATCCGCCTGGCAGAGAGGGGCTTGTGAAGGAACCTGAAGACCCTGCCATCGGAAATCCGCTCGCCCAGTTCAGCCTCGTCGTCCTGGCGACCGATGACGATGACAGGCAGCTTTGGAAACTGCCGGTGGATGGAGTCGACGATGGAGGGCGTGTCGTGGGTGGTGAGGCCAGCATCGATCAGCAGGACCCCGCGCTTGGCGCTGAACAGCAGGTCGACGGCGTGTGCGGGGTCTTCCGCGCGCCAGATGAGGTGGTTTTCCCGGCTGGTGTAGCCGAGGAGTTCGATCAGCAGGGGATCGCGTGCAAGCAGCACTACATTGGCGGCCTCGCCTGGCGGCAAGGCACTCGCCTCGCCCTGGCCATCCGCCTCGGACGAGACCAGAGTCAGGGCGGCCTTGGCCTCTCGGGCGGATGACGAGGGTCCCATCAATATCCCCTGAACGGCCCGCCATGTGCCGGGCTTGCGCGTTGGCTACCAGTGACGGCGCCCGAGGACGCCCAG
>JAURMS010000214.1 GCA_030830595.1 Gammaproteobacteria bacterium
CTACCGGGTACAGGCCTGGAACGCCCAGGGGGATTCCAACTGGTCGACCGTGCAGACGACGACCCGTCCAGCGGCGCCCACCGGGCTGACTGCTACCGCGGCATCGGACACCAGCATCAACCTGAGCTGGACCGACGTGGCGGGCGAGACCGGCTACAAGATCGAGCAGTCGAACCAGGACAACGCGTCCTGGGGCCAGGTGACCACCACGGGGGCTAACGTCACCAGCCTGTCTCGCACGGGTCTTACCGCCGGAACGACCTACTACTTCCGGGTGCGCGCCACCAACTCCGGGGGCGACTCGGGTTATACAAACGAGGCGAATGCCACGACCACCCAGTCGCCGCCGAGCACGCCGACGGGCCTCACGGCGACAGCAGTCTCCGAGTCCAGAATCAACCTGAGCTGGAATAATGTCACGGGCGAAAGCCAGTACGAGGTGGTCCGTGTCGGAGGAGGTTGGACACTTAATCCCGGCGCCGACGTGACCACAGCCGCCGACACCGGGCTCAACCCGGGAACGGAGTATTCCTACCAGGTGAGGGCGGGTAATGCGGCCGGCTGGTCCAGCTACTCCTCTACGGTCAGCGCAACGACCCAAAACGTCGTACCGGGAGCGCCCTCGAGTGTGACAGCCTCTGCCAACTCGACAACGGGAGTGGTGACCATCAACTGGACCGCCGGCAGTCCTGCGACCCAGACGGCCTTCGACGTGTACCGTGAAACATTCAACAGCAAGCGTAGCCGCTGGGGCAGCCTGACCAGCATCATCAGCACTTCGGGTGGCACTTACACCACCACCGACTCACCTGGAACGGGCACCTTCCGCTACATGGTGGTGGCACGCAATGCCTCCGGCACCAGTGCGGAGACCATGAGTAACGACGTCCCCGTCACCAGCGGTGGCGGCGGTGGTGGTGGTGGTGGCGGCGGTGGTGGCTGCAAGGGCAAGAACTGCAGGTAGTCAGGACACTTACTGCCAACACGCGGAAAAGGCCCCCGTGCGGGGCCTTTTCTTTTGGCCTTAAGCGAAAACGTGAGGCGCCACAAACCAGCCGATCAGGCAGATGACGCCGATCCCCAGCAGGTTCAGCCAGAACCCTGCGCGGATCATTTGCGGGATGGTGATGGCGCCGGTGGCAAACACGATGGCGTTCGGCGGCGTCGCCACCGGCAGCATGAAGGCGCAACTGGCAGCCAGGGTCACGGGAACCAGTAGCAACAACGGCGGCAATCCAGCCTGTAGCGCGATGGCACCGACTACGGGCAGCAGCGTTGCGGCCGTCGCCAGGTTGCTGGTCAGTTCAGTCAGGAAGATCACCAGCGCCACGGTGGCAAGCAACAACAGGATCGGGCCCATCGACTGCAGGTCGCTGAGGCTTTCTCCCAACCAGAGTGCCAGGCCGGATGAGGAGACGGCCCCCGCCAGGCTGAGCCCGCCACCGAACAGGATCAGCACGCCCCAAGGTAAACGGCTGGCATCCTGCCATGAGAGCAACTGGGGCTGGGAGGCACTGCTGCTCGGCAGCGTGAACAGCAGGACCGCCGCAGTCATGGCGATGCCCGCATCCGTCACGCCCTCAAGCCCCAGCCAGGCCGAAACGGGGATGCGCAGGATCCATGCAGCTACCACCAGCCCAAAGATCCATGCCACGCGGCGTTCGGCGGGGCGCATCGGACCCAGCCTGGCCCTCAGCTCGGCGAGGTGATCCAGTACCTTCGGACTGGCGGGAATCTTGACGGGGAAGATTCGGTGACACAGCACCCACCAGGCAAGCGGCAACAGCAGGAGCGACACCGGAATGCCTACCAGCATCCAGCGGGCAAAGCTGATCTCCAAACCGTACTGTTCCTTCAGGAAGCCAATCAGCAACGCATTGGGCGGCGTACCGACCAAGGTGGCCAGGCCACCGATACTGGTGGCGTAGGCCAATCCCAGCAGTAAGGCGATGCGAAACCGGGCGCGCTCGGCCTCATCCAGCCCCTCGACGTTGTCGCAGATCACTCCGCTGACTGACAAGGCAATTGGCAGCAGCAGCATCGCCGTGGCCGTGTTGGTCATCCACATGCTCAACAGTGCGGCCACCACCATGAAGCTCAGGATGAGCCGGCAACCGTCGGTCCCGGTACGCACCAGTACGAACAGTGCCATCCGCCGGTGCAGGTTCCAGCGCTCCAGCGCGAGGGCCAGCACGAAGCCCCCCAGGAACAGGAAGATGATCGGGTTGGAAAACGGGCGCGCCGCCTCGGCGAGGGTCGAGATATCCAGCGGCTCGAACAGCACCAGCGGCAGGAAGGCCGTGACCGCCACCGGCACCGCCTCCGTCGCCCACCAGATAGCCATCCATAGGGCTACCGCGGCCACACTCCATGCCGCCGGCGACATGGATTCCTGAGAACCCGAGGCCAGCATCATGATGGCAAAAATGGCCGGGCCCAGCACCCGACCCGTCAACTGATAACGCTCGGGCGGACGTGGTCCGCCCAAACCAGATAATGATGGCGAGTTGATCACCTGGATTCAGGCCGCGCCACGGGGAGGGCGTTCCCCCTCCCCGTGCGCGAAGTGCCTATCGACCGCCGAAGCTCATCCTCAGGTCGAGGTAAAAGTTGCGCCCATAATCCGAATGGACGTCGGACTTATAGCCGAAATAGTCATCCGCCAGGGGCGCACGCTCGTTGGTGAAGTTGTTGATGCCGAAACGGATCCTGGAATCGATGCCGGCAAGTCCAAAGCGGTAGTCCACGGACAGGTTACCGGTAGTCATCGCAGGCAGCACGTAACGGGTGCCGTCGTCGAGCGTCAGTCCACTATCGTAGACCTTGCCAATCCTGAACGCCGAGACCGAGGCACCCCACTTGCCCTTGCGCCAGGTCAGCACGACGTTGTGCCGATCCTTAGGCGCGCCGTCCTGCTGGACGAGGTCGGCAAAGCCAATCACGGGGTAACTGGCCGGGAGCTCCCCGTTGGCCTGGGCAGCTACCAGGTCGCCGGCAAGACCGCCGGCAGTCTGCTCGAGTTCGGTCAGGAACGAACCCGCATAGCGCAGGCTGAAACGCCCTACCTGGCTTTGCATTTCATAGTTGACGGTAATATCCACGCCTGCCGCATTCCTCTCGTCGAGGTTGGTATACCGGTCATCGATGTAATCGATGTCACCGGCCGGGCAGAGACCAGCCGTCAGGTAGGCGCTCGGGTCAATGTCGTAGCTGGAGGTCGAACGCACCACGGCGGTATCGCCCTGCACGGCAGCGCAATTGCTGGTGCCTGCCTCCAGACGCAGCAACAGGTCGACGAGCGTATGGTTTTCCTCGCCCAACAAGCCAATGCTGTTGGTCTTCTTGATCCACCAGTAATCCACGCTCAGGTCCAGGTTATCCGTGGGAGCGAAAACCAGGCCCACCGAATAGTTGTCCGACTCTTCCGGCACCAGCTGGTTGCTGCCCTGGGCCAGCCGCAAGGTCCCCTCACGACAGGGTGTGGCGCTGACGCCGGCGACCTCTGCCGCATATTGACAGACATAGTCAGTACGGGTGTTGGTGCGCGACACAATGGACTCGTTCACAGTGACCAGGTTTGGCACCCTGAAACCCTGCGACCAGGACCCACGCAGCAGCAGCTGGTCGAGTGGTCTCCAACCAAACGCCACCTTGCCGACAGTTGCCGAGTCATTGATATCCGAGAAGTCCTCGTAACGGGCGGCCAGCTGGATATCGAGCGTGGGGAGCACCGGCAAGGACAGCTCAGCGTAGAGGGAATTGGTGCGCCGGCTGCCGCTGCTGTCGGGAGTAGGCGAAGAATTCATGACATCTGAGATGAAAGGATAGGTCTCGCCATTCCGCGTGGTGAATTGGATCGTGCCGTCGAGTCTCGGATCGCGATCGTCCTTGAACGATTCCCGCCGCGTCTCAAGTCCCACCACCATCGCCGTGTTGCCCCCGGGCAGGCTCCACAGGTCGCCCCGCGAGAGGCGGGCGTCGAACATGGTCAGCTCGGTTTCCGACAGGCGATACACGTCAACCAGCGCGCGCTCGATATTGGAGTTCACCCCGCCGCTGAAGGGGTTGTAGGCCGCCGAGGTTGGATCGTTCAGGGCCTCCTGCATCAAGGTATTGGAAATCCGGTTATGAGTGATGTCGTCACTCGTCGCCTTGTTCCAGGTGGCTGCCGCTTCCCAGTCCCATGAACCTGCCGAGCCCCTGAGGCCCTGCACGATCCGATACATCTCGCTGTCGTTGTCGACGATGCGCGGCACCTCCGACCAGCGATAGTTGTCAATCAGGAGCGTGGCACCGGAGCACGGGACGCTGCCTATGATTTCATCGGGCAGCCGGTTGGGCGAGCCGCAAGGGCCAAAGGGGTTCCAGTAGTTCTGGGCACCCACCTCGAGATTGGAGGCCGAGTTCACGAAGGAGCTAGGCTGCCTGATCAGGTTGGTCTTGCCCGAGTAGTACATCAGCTCAGTAAAGCTCTCCAGCGAGTCGCTTAACTCGTGGTCCAGCGTCAAGTAAACGTTGGCTCGCTTGAGCGCCGAGCGCAGATCACGGTTTGCGTTAAGGTTTTCGCGCACCGTCCCCTGGCCGTCCACCGCACCACAGATCGTGGCGTTGAGCGCCCACTGGCAGCGCGGATCGCCGATGGGGTAGGTCTCGAACTCACCAGCGGTGTCGGTCAACCTGTTGTTGATTCCGTAGGAGGACGTGCTGGGGACGAAGTCATACTGTCCCCATAGCGAATTGGCAGAATCGTTAGTGAGCCGGCTGTCGCCATACCAGGGCGAATCCGCCGGCGGACGAGTGCTGAAATCACTGTTCGCCCAGCGCGGATCGTCTTGCGAATTGACGCGATCGCGATCGAACCAGCTGGCAGCCACACTCACGCGGGTGCGGCCATCGTTGAAGGCCTGGCCCCACTCCGCATAGACGGTCTGGTTGCTGCGGGAAAAATTGTCATAGTCGGTGTAGCGCAAGCCGACGGACAGACCCTCGATGTCGCGCTTGAGCACCGTATTGAACACGCCTGCCACTGCATCGGCACCGTAGACCGCGCTGGCGCCGTCACGCAGCACCTCGATGCGATCGACTCCATAGGTGGGAATCATGTTGGAGTTGGCACTGTTGACCGGCACAAAGCTGCCGCCGACCTGTTCTGTCTGGTACTGCGGGGCGTTGACCATGCGCCGACCATTGAGCAGCACCAGGGTGTTGCCAGTGCCGAGGCTGCGAAGGTTAAAGGCCCCCACGTCACCACGGGCCGAGTTCACGCCGCCACTGATGTTGGCCGCCTCGTTGACAAAGTTGTTGCCGTTCTCGGGCATCATGTCCAGCAACTGCTCACCCGAATCGATGCCAAAGGCTTCGAGGGTCTCGCTGCCGAGGATCGAAACCGGCAGGGCGTCGGAGATGACCGCTCCGCGGATCTGGGAACCGGTCACGGTGATTTCCTCGAGCTCGATCTGGCGTTTTTCAGGGGCTTCCTGGGCCAGGACCTGGCTGACGGCAAGCGCGAGACTGGCCGATGAGAGCCCCGTCACCAGCGAGCGCATACCGGATTTATGCATATTATTCAGCAACATATCGAGCTTCCCCCTTAACAGATGGGCAGACGCCGCCATGGCACCTGTTGCCCCAGTATGGGTACAACGCTCGACTGGGATCACCCCCCCCAGTAGGTTCCCGCCCAGTGTGCAACCAGGCCTACCGCGACCAGTACGGCTGCCGCGGCCGTGGCCCGATCCGAGGCCCTGTACGGCCTGGGTGGCGCGGCCGGAGGGCAGGAGTCGGGTTTGGACTTGCGCAAGTCGATGACCCCAGCCTCGCGCTTCAGTGCCGGCAGCTCCGACAACATCCGCAACCTGGCCCAGACTTCGGAGAGTTCCTCGAAGGCGCGACCGCGGCGCGGGTCCTCCTCGAGCCAGCGTACAAAAGCGAGGCGATGGGCTTCGCTGCAGTGACTGGAGTCGAGCACTGCCATCCAGCCCTCGGCGTCCCGTCGAATCGCCTCGGGAATATCCTCCACGAACCAATCGCGCAACTCACTCATGCGCGCAAGCTCGCCAGGGATTCACGACACTGACGCAGGCCCCTGGCCACGTGTTTTTCCACCGTGCCCAGGCTGATGCCCAGCCGTTCGGCGATCTGCGGCTGGCTCAGTCCCTCGACCACCCGCAGCAGGAACACCTCCCGGCACTTGGGCGGCAATTCGTTCAAGCATTGCAGTAACCGTTGCAATTCCTGATCTCGCCCGGC
>JAURMS010000215.1 GCA_030830595.1 Gammaproteobacteria bacterium
CTGGCTAAAGAATTTTCGAGGGGAGATAGGTTTGGATTTCGTGGGGCGTTTTGAAACACTGCATGAGGATCTTGCGCTCGTCGCTTCGCGGCTCAGCCTGGGTAACTATGAATTGCCTCGTAAACTCACCGGGAAAGGGACGGATTACCGTAAAGCCTATTCGGATACGAGTCGAGACTTGGTCGAACTAACTTACGCTGAAGAAATCGAGAGGTTTGGCTACAGTTTTGAGAATGGCTAGGTAAGCCCAGCGCATGCCGGCTGGGGGGCGTGGCGGATCGTGCCGCAGCTACCGCGACGGCGAGCGCGACTGGCGACGCTGAATCAGGGTCCCTGAGGCCCGCGCTCCAGGTAATCGACGGCCACCGCCAGCATCGCCCTGAGGCCGGTGATCAGGCCGGCCTCGTCCACGAAGAACAGCGGCGAGTGATTGGGGGCGGCGCCTTCCGTGCCCGGTGGCGTGACGCCCACCCAGAAAAGCAGGCTCGGCACCTCGCGCGCGTAATAGGCAAAATCCTCGGCGGTGGTCTGCAGCCCAATGGGCACGGCCCCGGCGGGCGCCACGGCCTCAAGCACCGGCACCATGCGCCGGGTCAGCTCTTCGCTGTTGATGAGTGCCGGGTTCGGGGTCGTGCCCAGGAATAGTTCGGCGCGTGCCCCCGCGGCGGCTGCGGTGTTCTCGACCGTGCGCTTCACCCGCTCCAATACGTCCTCGCGGATTTCCGGGCGGAAGGTACGAATGGTGCCGAGTAGCTCCACCGAATCCGGGATGATGTTGTAGCGAGTGCCGCCCTGGATGGCGCCAACCGTCACGACGGCCGGCACTTCCGTAATGTCCAGCTGGCGGCTGACGATGGTCTGCAGGGCCTCGATGATCTGGGCCGAGACGACCACCGGGTCGATCCCCGCCCAGGGGCTGGCGCCATGGGTCTGCTGTCCGTGGACCACCACCCGGAAGAAATCCGAGCCTGCCATGAAGGGCCCCGGTCGATAGCCGACCTGTCCGGTCTCCAGCGAATAAAACACGTGCAGTCCAAACATGGCCTCTGGCTTCGCCAGGTCGAAGAGGCCTTCCTGCAGCATCAGCGAGGCCCCACCGGTCTCGCCCTCCGGTGCGCCTTCCTCGGCCGGCTGGAACACGAACAGGATGGTGCCAGGCAGGTCCTCGCGCCGGGCGGTGAGCACCTCGGCGGCCGCCATGAGGATGGCGGTATGGGCATCATGTCCGCAGGCATGCATCACGCCGACCTGCTGGCCGCGGTATTCGGTGGTGACAGTGGACTTGAAGGGCAGGTCGCTGCGCTCGGTGACGGGCAGGGCGTCGATATCGGCCCGCAGGGCGATGGTCGGCCCGGGACGACCGCCACGCAGCACGGCCGCTACGCCCGTATGGGCGATTCCGGTGTGGACCTCGAGGCCGAGGGCCTCGAGGTGCTCGGCAATCACCTTGGAGGTGCGAAACTCGCGATTGCTGAGCTCCGGATGCTGGTGGAAGTCGCGCCGCCACTCGATCATGCGGGGTTCGATGGCCCGGGCTGCCTCGTCGAGATCGGCCTGCGTTACGGCAGCCACCGCCGGGCAGGCGGTGGCCAGGGCGATCAGCAGGGTGCTCAGTGTCTTCGCCATCGGCTGTCTTCCTGGTAGCGAGGCCAGTTGCGGCCACGGTCCGGAATCTTAGCCCAATGCCCGCCCTGCAAGGCGCGGCCGAGCTGGTCGAGGTCGCGCTGGACCTGTTCCACCAGCCCTGCGGCCTGCCTCAGGCGGTATTCGCGCCCGCGGTGGTCGAAGCGCAGGTCGAGTCGCGCGTAGCGTTGCCGGAGGTCGCGATACGCCTCGCGCAACATGTGTTCAGGTGCCCGGCGCTCGGCGAGTGCCCTGAAGTTTCGCGCCGCATCGGCCAGGCGTCCGGCGCGCTGTGCCGTCTCGGTGCGCCCGCTGTGTGAGCGGATGGCGTGGTAGAGCTGGGTGGTGGAGCGATCCAGGTCGCGGGCCTCGGCGAGGAGGGGCGACGGCCCCCAGGCGGGCGGTCGATGTCCCGGCTCGGGACGGTGGCCGGCACTGGCCGGCAGCGCAACGAGCAGGGCGAGGGTGGCAATCAGCGTTTTCATGATCCTGTCTCCGGTGGCTTGATCCACGTGGACAGGTTGCGCCCTTGCGCCTGAACGGGCCTTGAACCCCCGATGAATGAAACCTGAACGAGCCAGCCCGGAAAGCGGGATAATCCGCGCCCTCCGGAGGACTTCCGCATGACATCCGTTGCCCTGGTGACCTGCAACATGGCTGCCTCGCTGGACGAGGATATGCCGCTCCTGGTCGAGGCCTTCGAGTCACTCGGTGTAAGGGTGGCAACGCCCGCCTGGGATGACCCGGCCGTGGACTGGTCGGCCTTCGATGCGGCCCTCTTGAGGTCCACCTGGGACTACATGGACCGGCTTGAGGCCTTCATGGCCTGGATCGACGCCTGCGCAGCCCGGACCCGGCTGTTCAATCCGCCGGCGCTGGTCAGGCGCAACCTCGACAAGCACTACCTTCAGGGGCTGGAGGCTGCCGGGGTCCCGATCGTTCCTACCCATTTCGCTGAACCGGGTGACGATCCGATGGGCTGCCTGGGCCCGTTCATCGACCGCCTGGAAGGGGTCGAGTTCGTGGTGAAGCCGGCCATCGGTGCGGGGTCGCGCGATGCCGCACGCTTTCACGTGGAGGACCGGGCCGCGGCGCTCGCGCACCTTGCCGGCCTGCTGCAGGCCGGGCGCAGCGCGTTGCTGCAGCCCTATCTCACGCGCGTGGATGTGGCGGGCGAGACGGCCATGGTGCACATCGATGGTGTTTTCAGCCACGCCATCCGCAAGGGGCCGCTGCTTACGCGCGGGGGCGCTGGGGTGGCTGGCCTGTTCGCACCGGAGACCATCTCGGTGCGCGAGCCCGCAGCCGATGAGCTGGCCTTGGCCGGGGCGGCCTGTCGCCATCTCGCCGCACTTGAACCACTGTACCTGCGAGTGGACCTTATCCGTGGCGACGATGGATCACCCGTGGTGCTGGAGTTGGAAATGACCGAGCCTTCGCTGTTCTTCCCCTATGGTCCGGGTTCGGCTGCAAGGCTGGCCTCGGCCCTGCTCAGGCGGATCGGCGCGTGAACCAAGCCGTGGAGGCGCGCCGTGGCGTAGTGGCTGCCTGCACCGCCTTCCTGATCTGGGGCATGTTCCCGCTTTACTTGCATCCCTTGGTTGGCGTGCCGGCCGTGGAGATCCTTGCCCATCGGGTGGCCTGGTGCCTGCCCTGTGTCCTGTTGTGGCTGGCCTGGAAAGGCCAGCTCGACCAGGTGGCCGCCGCGCTGGTCGAGCCCCGCACGCTGGCGCGTCTCGTGTTGTCGGCGCTGCTGATGGCGGTGAACTGGTGGGTCTATACCTGGGCAGTGGTGAGCGGCAGGGTGCTGGAGGCCAGCCTGGGTTATTTCATTGGCCCGCTGGTCAACATCCTCCTGGGCGTGAGCGCGCTTGGCGAGCGACTGAACCCGCGCCAGTGGCTGGCGGTGGGCCTCGCTGCCGCCGGCGTGGGCTGGATGACCGTGGCGGCCGGTGGCCTGCCCTGGGTCTCGCTGACGCTGGCCGTGTCCTTCGGCATCTACGGGATGGTGCGCAAGACGGCGCCGGTGGCGGCGGTCCCGGGCTTGACCGTGGAAACCCTCCTGCTGGCGCCCATCGCGATGGGCTGGCTGTGGTTCTTCGGGCCCGGCACGCTCAGCAAGTCATTGGCGACAGACCCGCTGGTCAGCCTGTTGCTGGCCTGTGCCGGGCTCGCCACCGCGCTGCCACTTGCGTTGTTTGCCACTGGCGCGCGACTGATTCCCTATTCGGTGATGGGCCTGATCACCTTCATAGGTCCCAGCCTGCAGTGGCTGCTGGGCGTGACCCTGTACCATGAGCCGTTCAGCGGGGCGAAAGCCATTGGCTTCGCCATCATCTGGTCGGGCGTGATCGTCTTTATCGCCGACGGCTTCCTTACAGGAGGTGCTGTCGGAAGAAGAGCACCACGGCCTGCTGATACAGGTCCTGGTTCTCCTTCTTCCGGTAGCCGTGACCCTCGTTGAGGGCGTTCATGTACCACACGGACTGATCGCGACTGCGCAGCGCTGCCACGACCTGTTCGGCCTCCGTCACGGGGACTCGCGGGTCGTTCTGGCCCTGTACCACGAACATGGGCACTGTGATCCGCTCTACGTTGTTAAGCGGGCTGATCTTCTCGAGGTGCGCACGCATGGCGGGATCTCGCTCGTCGCCGTACTCGACGCGGCGCAGGTCGCGACGATAGTCCTGGGTATTTTCCAGGAAGGTGACGAAGTTCGAGATGCCGACGATGTCTACGGCAGCCCTCAGGCGGTCGCTGTAGTGGACGGCACTGGCGAGCACCATGTAGCCGCCGTAGCTGCCACCGATCACCGCGACCCGCTCCGAGTCGAGATCGGGCTGGGTCGCCACCCAGTCCAGCAGCGCGCCGATATCGCGGACTGAATCCTCGCGCAGCATGCCGTTGTCGAGCTTGAGATAGCTCTTCCCGTAGCCGTCCGAGCCGCGTACGTTGGGGAAGATCACGGCCGCACCGAGTTTCTGCAGCCACATCTGCGTGGTGCTGCTGAAGGTGGGACGTGACTGGCCCTCCGGCCCGCCATGGATGGAAATGATCACCGGGAATGGCCCTTGGCCCGCGGGCCGGTAGACCCAGGCCGGGATCTGGCGGCCATCGAAGGTGGGATAGCGCACGAGCGCGGGGTCGATGAAGGCCGCCGTGTCCAGCCCGCCCACCTCGCTGTAGGTCCAGCGCTCGATCGTCCCGTAGGCCAGCGCCTCCTCGCCGAGCGCCAGCACAAAGCTGTCGCTGGGGGTCTTTGGCGTATTGAGCGTCATGGCGAGCCGGCTGCCGTCCGGGCTGAATTCCAACCCGCCGGCCACACCGGTGGGCAGGCCCTCAACGGCTGCATAGCCGCGCGTGCCGAGATCGATCAGGTACAGGCGACTGAAGCCGTCCTCGTTGACCGTGAAGGCACCGCGGCGGCGATCGTCACTGATGGCCACGCCCTCGACGCTCCACTCGATGTCCCCGGTCACGATCTCCGGCGTCGAGCCGGGTTCCAGGGACTGCCAGGCCAGCCGACCGTGTTCGCTGCCCGCGTCTGTCACCAGCCAGAAGCCCTTGCCCTCTGCATCGAAGGCCACGGGAGAATTGGCCGATGGCGATGCCTCGCCGCCAGCCAGCAGGCGCCGCTCGCCGGTGCCGAGGTTCAGCAGGTGGATGCGCGAGTCGTTGATGCTCACGTAGTTGCCGACCAGCAGTTGCTGGCCGTCGCTTGAAAAGTCCGCCCCGCCCCAGGCGCTGCCATCCGGCGCTTCGAGGGCGATGCGAGCAGCCTCCGGCTCATCCGGGTTCATCACCCAGATGTCGTTGGCGGCACCATTGCGACGGGTGCTGACATAGGCGATCAGGCTGCCGTCCCGGTTCCAGCTGACGCCGCCATTCCTCGACTTGCCATCGGTGAGCATGCGCGACTCGCCGCTGGCCGGATCGAGCATGAACAGCTGTGCGAACTCGCTACCGCCGGCATCCATCGAGAAGATCAGTTCGCTCGCCCCCGGACGGCGGGACACCCCACCGATCGGTTCGTCGAAGAAGGTCAGCTGCGTCCGCGTCCCGGCAGGCGCGTCCACCCGATGCAGCTGGGGCACGTCGCCGAAGCGGGTAGAGACGTACAGGCTCTTGCCGTCTGCGGTCCAGTCCAGCGCACCGGCTGAGCGCACGTTCTGGTAGCGGCGCAGGTCGTCAGCAATCTGCTGGGGGATCTCCGGGATGTCTTCCAGCACCAGCTGGCCGTTGTTGAGCGTACGGCGGTCGATGTCGGCGGTGGCGGCTAGCGCGACACCAGTCATCACCAGTCCGGCAAAGTAGACGCAATGACGCATGATCACTCCCCTCGTTTGGATCCTTGTCCCGCGTTGGCAATTTTTCGATAGTGCGGCAGGCCCCACAAGAATAGCCCGATCGCCGGCAGCGCCGCGAGGGTTCCCACCAGTGCGACTGACCGGCCTACCGCGAGGTCGTCGGCAAATAGAAAATCGGTGGTCATGGCCACCAGGGTCGGGCCTGCGCCCAGCCCCACCAGGTTGAGCAGGAACAGGTAAATGGCCGAGGCGGTCGCCCGCATCCCGGTCGGCGTGATGACCTGGATGGCGGCCGCGGCCGCACCGAAGGGCAGGGTGGTGGCAAATACCAAACCTGCATAGAGACCCAGGGTCAGGGTGGCATTGGGCATCAGCGTGCAAGCGGCCGCCAGTGGCAGCGACAGGCAGGCGCTGAGCAGCCCGACCTTCAGGGCTCCGTCCCCGGGACCACGTGAATCCAGGCGATCCGTCAGCAGCCCCCCGGCCATTACGCCGGCGGAGCCCATGACGAGAAGGGCCATGCCGACTCCGAAGGCGGCATCAGCGGTGGCAAGACCGTGATTCCGGATCAGGTGAGTAGGCATCCATGCCAGCGTGGCATTGAAGACCAGGCCGATCAGGGTGAAGCCCACAAGGTGGGTGGCATAGGCTTGCCAGTGCTGCCGCATGTGACCGAGGCAGGCTGCCAACCGGGACGATAATCCATCCGTGCTGGCCTCCACACGCCGCGCCGGTTCGGCAAGGGTCAGCACCCACAGGGCTACCAGCAGGCCCGGCAGGCCGACGATGAAGAACACCAGTTGCCAGTTGCGAACCTCGCCGAGCACGGGGAGATGCACCGCACCAGCCTGCGCGACTGCGGCAATCACTGCCCCGCCGATCAGGAAGGCCAGGCCCGCGCCGGCGAAGGCGCCTACGTTATAGATGCCAAGCGCCCGGCCCAGTCGTTCCCGGGGAAAGAGGTCGGCGATCATGGAATACGCTGCCGGCGACAGGGCTGCCTCGCCTACGCCAACGGCGACCCGGGCCAGGAACAACTGGGCAAAGGAACGCGTGAGTCCGCAGACGGCGGTGGCCAGGCTCCAGACCGCAATGCCCGCCGCGATGATATTGCGGCGGTTCAGGCGATCCGCCAGCAGCGCAATGGGGATGCCGAGCGTCGTATAGAAGATCGCGAATGCAAGGCCGTGCAGCAGGCTCAGCTGGGTATCGCTGATGCCAAGATCGGCCCGGATGGGGGCCACCAGCAGAGCAAGGATGGTGCGATCGATGAACGACAGGACATAGGCGACCGTCAACACGCCGACGGCGTAATAACTCATCCCCAGGCCGCGAGGCTTCACTTGCGTGTGCGCTGGCTGGTTGGGCGTGGCAGCCGCGTGAACACCTTGAGTGCGTTCTCGCGCATCATCGCCCGGTGGGCCTCGGGACGCATGCCCAGCTCGGCCACTTCCCGGACGGCCCGCTCGGGATCGATCACCGGCCAGTCCGTGCCGAACAGGACCTTGTGGCTGCCGTAGCTGTTGGCGTAGTGGACGAACTGCTTCGGCCAGTGCCGGGGCGCGTAGGCGTCGCCGGCGAGGTAGATGTTCTCGTGCTTCCAGGCCATCGAGATAGCCTCATCGGTCCAGGGCACGCCGATGTGGATGCCGATGAGTGACAGCTCCGGGAAATCGATGGCAACGGGATCCAGGGTGATCGGCTTGCCGACACTCGGGAGGCGGCGCTTGCGCGAGTACACCAGGTTGTGGCCGATCTGCATCATGATGGGGATGCCCAGCTCGGCGCAGCGCGCGTAGTACGGGTAGTACTTGGCGTGGTCAGGCGGCAGGCCAAACCAATGCGGGTACAGATGGGCGCCCACGAAACCCATGTTATTGACCGCCTCGTCCAGCTCCTTAAGTCCGGCAATGCCGCGGAACGGGTCTACGCCGGCGAGCCCCGAGAAGCGATCCGGGTAGCGTTGGCAAACCTTATAAACGCGCTGATAGGGAATCTCGAAGGAACCCGCTACGTTCAGGTCGCCGGCGCGGACGGCGATCAGCAGCGAGCGCTCAATGCCGGCCCGGTCCATGCGGCGCAGGTAGTCGCTGACCGGCACGCCCCCCCACAGTCGGCGATCCATCCGCACCTGCCGTTTGAAGGTGTTATCGAGTCCGGTCTGCCCTTTGCGGACGGCGATCGGATCGTAGAGGTTGCAGACGATGTCGATGTAACCGGTCATGAACTTTCCCCTCTCACGGACCGAGCGCACTATGCCAGACTTGGATGTCATGACGCACACCCACTGGCCGCTGCTCATCTCTTCTGGCCTGCGCACCTCGGCCGCCCGAACGCCCACCAAGCGGGCGCTGCGCTGCGAGGGTCGCTCACTGACCTACGCCGAGCTGGCTTTGCGATCCGCCAGGGTGACGGGCGCGGCATTCGGTGCCGGCCTCTGCAAGGGCGACCGGGTGGTCTTGCTCGCCCCGAATTGCCTTGAGTATCCGGAGCTGATGTGCGGCCTGACTGATGCGGGACTCATCGTGGCCACGCTCAGCCCCCGCCTCTCTGAAAGGGAGGTCCGGGAGGCCTGCCAGGATTGCGGCGCGCGCTGGATCATTGCACATCCTGCGGCTGCGGCCAGCGTGCCGGCCTCGGGGACGGTCGAAAGGGTGTTGTGGCTCGGCGAGGAATACGAGTCGTGGATAGCGGAAGCAGACGCGCGTGGTCCCCTGGAGGATCTTGGTGAGCGCGACCCCTTCACCCTGGTCTACAGCTCCGGGACCACGGGCAAACCCAAGGGGATCGTCATCTCCCATCGGTCCCGTGTCCTGACTTTTCACGGCATGGCGATGGAATACGGTTGTTACGGACCCGCCGACTTGCAATTAGGCATCGCGCCCATGTCCCATGGAGCAGGCTTTGCCTTCATCATGGCCTCGCTGTTTTTCGGTGGGGAAGTCGAGGTGCTGCCACGCTTCGAGCCGGAACTGGTGCTGTCCAGGCTGGCGGCCGAGTCCTTCACCGGGGTCTTCATGGTGCCGGCCCATTTTCACGCCATTTTTGCGCTGGAGCCAGCCGTTCTCGATCGTTATCGGGGCCGTTTCACCGCCTTGAGGACCATCATGTCCAACGCCTCGGCGCTGCCGCAGGCGACCAAGGCTCGCATCGTCGAATACTGGGGTGAGGGCCTGCTGCACGAGACCTACGGGTCTACCGAGGCCGGCATCGTGACCAACCTCCGGCCCCCCGACCAACTGCGGAGAATCCAGAGTGTGGGCATGCCCTTTGCGCTCAACGAGGTGCGCCTGCTGGACGAAGAAGGCAGGCAAGTTGCGCCGGGCGAGGTGGGGGAACTCTTCTCGCGCTCGCCCTACCTGTTCGACGGTTACTTCGGCAAGCAGGAGGAGACCTCTGCTGCCATGCGGGATGGCTGGGTCACGGCCGGCGACCTGGCTCGACGCGACGAAGACGGCTATCTCTACATCGTGGATCGCAAGAAGGACATGGTCATCAGCGGAGGCTTCAACGTGTATCCCCGGGAGATCGAGGAACAGTTGGTGACTCACCCATATGTAGCGGAGGCGGCGGTCGTGGGTGTGCCCGATGATCACTGGGGCGAGCGGTTGGTGGCCTTCATCGTCGTGAGGCGGGGCGCCGAATTCAGTGAGGAGATCCTGCAAGCCTTCTGCAGGCAGCAGCTTGCCGGTTACAAGGTACCGAAGCAGTATCTGGCCATAGAAGCCCTGCCACGTAACGCCGGTGGCAAGGTATTGAAGAACGAGTTACGGCACTCGCTGAAGGGGGCCGGTTAGCGTCCGCTGCGGCCACAGCAGGTGGATGCGGATGCGGCTGAACAGCCAACGGCCCTCAACCTTCCGGTAGTCATCCTCGTAGATGGCCGTGTACAGCAGCGGGTTGGTCTCGCCCCCGGCGGTGACGGCGGGTGTGCCGGGTTGCTGTCGGTGGAGCAGGTCGAGCAGGTACCAGCGGCCCCGTGCGGTGTCGGTCCCGGTCAGGGTGATCAGCGGGTTGGTGACCAAGTGGATCACCTCGAAGGGCCCGCCATAGGTGGCCATCACCTGGCGATAGTTGGCGGCGATGGTCTCGCGTCCCACCCAGTCGCCACCAAATTCCCTGCCGAACTCGCAGACCGCGTCCTCGGCAAAAAGCGTGGCCAATTGGTCGTAGTCCTGCCCGTCGATACAGGCAGAGTAGCGGTAGCGAAGTTCCCGGATGGATTCCTTCTCGAGGAATTCATGCAGTTCCATGGTACCCCCGGATTCGGTTAACGTAGCTCGATGATCAAGACCTATGCCTTCATCGTCAAGAAAGCCGGGCTCAGCGACGAGCAGTTCCACGCCCACTGGCGTGATCCCCACGGGGTCATGACCACTCGTATCCCGCACTTCGTGCGCTACCTCCAGAACCACGGGGTGGGGCCGGACTGCCGCCTGCCTCCCTTCCCGGCCGTCCCTTTTCGCGGGGTGCCGGTGATCTGGACCCGCGGCCTGGAGGACCTGGCGGCCGCAGCCGAACATCCCGACTGGCCACCCTTGGCCGAAGACGGTGGATTGTTCTATGAGGTCGACCAACTGGCCTTCGTGCCCTGTCGGGAAACTGCCGAGCACGGCGGCGACCCCGGGCCTGGTCCGCACACCAAGGCCATGGTGTTCGTGCGCGGCGCGGACTCGATTGATGATGCGGCGCTCCTGAACGAGTTGATTGCGGCGTGGCCCGTGGTGGCCTGGGCGGGAGCGGCCCGTCCGGTGCCTGAGGCCAATCCGCCGCCGGGGCCGTTCTTCGACCTCGCGCTCGA
>JAURMS010000216.1 GCA_030830595.1 Gammaproteobacteria bacterium
AGCGCCACGGCGCCAAAAATCTTCGAAGTCATGTTCTATACCCCGGTACAGTTTGAGAGAGTTAAGAGAGTTGGATCCATCGCTCACTCCGCCGAAGCAAAACCTTTAAGGGGCTCTTTTTCCGCGGAGTCGCGCAATTTTAGTGGTTTTTGGCTATTTTTCAATGCAATCGATCGGATTACCGACATTTTTTACTGGAGAAACGCCGATGAAGGGCTCGAACCACCCCTATCGGGCGCATCTGCATGAACTGACCCGACGCCTTGAAGCCTGTCTTGAGGGCTCCGGGTTCAACGGAGCCCTGATCCCTGCAGGCCGGCCACCGCTGGTTTTTCGCGATGATCTTCACTATCCCTACCGGCCCAATCCCTGGTTTTGCCAGTGGTGCCCGGAAGCCCACCCGGGCAGCCTCATCGTCGTTCGCCCGGGGAACCGCCCGCTGCTGCTGTTCCGACAGGAAGACGATTACTGGCACATGCCACCCATCGAGCCCAGCGGGCCCTGGGTCTCCGAATGGGACATCCGGGTGGTGCGTAGCACTTCCGAGGCGCGGAGCGACATACCCGCCGGCCGCTATCTCCTGCTTGGGGAGCCCGATGCCGACTGGGAGGGTTTGGCAGAGGCAAACCCGACTGGAATAACGCAGTGTCTCGAGTACCTCCGCGCCAGCAAGACAGCCTATGAATTGTCCTGCCTGGCCGAGGCGAGCCTCAGGGCTGCGCGGGGGCATCTGGCGGCAGAGCACACCTGGCGTGGGGGTGGCTCGGAATTCGATGTTCATCTTGCCTATTGCGCTGCCGTCGGCCAGCGCGATGACGAGTTGCCCTATCGGAACATCATCGGCTTCGACCGCCACGGGGCCGTGCTGCACTACCAGCACCTGGAGCGCGAAAGGCCGCCGCATTCCCGCAGCTTCCTCATCGACGCAGGTGCCTCGGCGGCCGGCTATGCGGCAGACATCACCCGCACCTGGGTTGCCGACAGCGGTGACTTTTCCGCCCTGGTGCGGGCGCTCGACGCCACCCAGCAACGGCTGGCCGATAACGTGCGCCCCGGGCAGGATTTCCGGACACTGCACTGCACCGCACACCTGGAGATCGGGCAACTGCTGGCCGAAGCGGGGCTCGTGAGATGCGGCGCAGAAGAAGCCGTCGACTCGGGCGTGACCAGGACCTTCTTTCCACATGGGCTCGGGCACCTGCTCGGGCTGCAGGTGCATGACGTCGCGGGCACCGCTGCGGCCGGCGGAGGAGACATCCCACGTCCCGAAGGTCATCCGTTCCTGCGCCTGACCAGAACCCTCGAGGCTGGCTGCGTGGTGACCATCGAACCCGGAATCTACTTCATCGACATGTTGCTGGACGAGGCGCGTGCGGACGGCCGGCGCCGACTGATCGACTGGGACAGGGTGGGAGCCATGTACCCCTACGGCGGGGTGAGAATCGAGGACAACGTCGTAGCCCTGCCGGAGGGCCCACGGAACCTGACCCGGGAGGCCTTCCTGGCCCTCGAGGCCTAGATCAGGCCGCTGCCTTGCGCTTGCGCGGCTTGGCCTCGGCAGCAGGTGCCTCGGCCTTCGGCTTACGAGTACGCTTGGCTGGGGCCTTGTCGGCCGGCGCTTCTTCGTTCGCCACTGCTTCCGCGGGGCCGTCGACCAGCTGCATCAGCGCCATCGGCGCAGAGTCACCCGGTCTCGGCTCCATCTTGAGGATGCGGGTGTAGCCACCGGCACGCTTACCAAACCGTGGGCCGATGTCGCCGAACAGTTTCTGCACCAGCGCATCGTCACGCAGTTGCGCGAAGGCCCGTCGCCGGGCGGCAAGGTTGTCTACCTTACCCAGAGTGATCAGCGGCTCCACGACCCGCCGCAGTTCCTTAGCCTTGGGCAGGGTGGTGCGGATGGTCTCGTAGCGCAGCAGTGCTGCGGCGAGGTTACGCATCAACGCCTTGCGATGAGACGCGTTGCGGGAGAGTTGACGACCGGACAGATGATGACGCATGGCTGTAGATTCCCGTGCCGACCGATCAGGCCGACCTCAATTCCTCTTCCCGACGCAGGCTGGCCGGCGGCCAGCCCTCGACACGCATGCCCAGTGCCAGACCGTGACTCTCCAGCACTTCCTTGATCTCGGTCAGCGACTTCTTGCCGAGATTGGGCGTACGCAGCAACTCCACCTCGGTTCGCTGGACCAGGTCGCCGATGTAGTGGATGTTTTCCGCCTTGAGGCAGTTTGCGCTGCGAACCGTGAGTTCGAGCTCGTCCACCGGCCGCATCAGGATAGGATCGGGCAGCGGCCCACTCGGCTGGGAAGCGACCTCTCCCTGGCCTTCCAGCTCCACGAACACGTTGAGCTGGTCCTTGAGGATGGCACCGGCCCGACGGATGGCCTCTTCGGGATCGATCGTGCCGTTGGTCTCGATGTCGATGATCAGCTTGTCGAGGTCGGTACGCTGCTCGACGCGGGCAGACTCAACGCCATAGGTCACCCGCCGCACGGGCGAGAACGACGCGTCGAGCTGCAGCCGGCCGATCGGCCTGGTCTGCTCCTCGAACTCGATCCGCTGGGCAGCCGGGCGGTATCCACGGCCGCGCTCGATGCGCAGGGTCATGTTGAAATCCACCGGCTTGGTCAAGGTCGCCAGCACCAAGTCCGGATTGAGGATCTCGACATCATGGTCGCCCTGGATGTCGCCCGCGGTCACCGGCCCCGGGCCCTTCTTGTGCAGACGCAGTTCGGTCTCGTTCCGCGAGTGCATGCGGATGGCGATGCCCTTGAGGTTAAGGAGCACGTCGACGACGTCCTCCTGCACACCCTCGATGGAGGTGTACTCGTGGAGTACGCCATCGATCTCCACCTCGGTGACTGCGCACCCAGGCATCGAGGACAGCAGCACGCGCCGGAGCGCATTGCCGAGGGTATGCCCGAAGCCGCGTTCGAACGGTTCGATCACGACGCGCGCATGGCGCGGGGCCAGAGTCGATACCCTGACCGACTTGGGCTTGAGGAATTCCGTGGCGGATCGCTGCATGACCGTCACCTGCTACTTTGAGTAAAGCTCGACGACGAGGTTTTCGTTGATATCGGGCAGGATCTGGTCGCGATCGGGCAGCGACTTCAGGGTGCCTGACAACTTCTTCTCGTCAACCTCGACCCAGTCCGGAAAACCGACCTGGGTCGCTATGGCCAAGGCCGAAGAGATACGGGCCTGGTTGCGGGACTTCTCCCGAACCGTGACCGAGTCTCCCGGCTTGCACTGATAAGAGGGTACGTTTACGGGCTGGCCGTTGACCTCGACTGCCTTGTGGCTGACCAGTTGGCGAGCCTCTGCGCGGGTGGCCGCGAAGCCCATCCGGTAGACGACGTTATCCAAACGGCCTTCGAGGTAACGGAGGAGGTTTTCACCGGTTGAACCGGGGCGCCCCGCTGCCTTGACGTAGTAATTGTGGAACTGACGCTCAAGCACGCCGTACATGCGCCGCAGCTTCTGCTTCTCGCGCAGCTGCAGTCCGTAGTCGGACAGGCGCGTGCGGCGCTCGCCCTTGATACCGCCCGGGGGGACGGCGAGCTTGCACTTGCTCTCGAGCGGCTTGACTGCGCTCTTGAGGAACAAATCCGTACCCTCGCGACGCGAGAGCTTGCACTTGGGACCAAGATACCTTGCCATGACCGGACTTCCTCAGACCCGCCGCTTTTTGGGCGGACGACAACCATTGTGGGGAATCGGGGTGACGTCAGCGATGCTGGAGACCTTGAGGCCGCAGCCGTTGAGCGCACGCACTGCGGACTCGCGCCCAGGGCCAGGACCCTGCACCCGAACCTCCACGGTACGCAAACCGTACTCCTGGGCAGCAGTGCCCGCCTTCTCCGCCGCCACCTGGGCAGCGAACGGTGTGCTCTTACGGGAGCCGCGGAAACCGGAGCCGCCCGAGGTCGCCCAGGCCAGGGTATTGCCCTGCCTGTCGGTGATCGTGACGATCGTGTTGTTGAAGGAGGCGTGGATGTGCGCGATGCCATCCGACACCTGTCGCTTCGCCTTCTTGCGCGCCTTGCTGGCAGCCGACCCTGACGG
>JAURMS010000217.1 GCA_030830595.1 Gammaproteobacteria bacterium
GAGTCGAAATTCTCGACTTCCGGCTGCTGCTTGAACAACTTCAGTAGGTCGCGCATTGATCAGCCCTCCTGCTCGAGCTCAATGTTGATGCCGAGCGAACGGATTTCCTTGACCAGGACGTTGAACGACTCCGGCATGCCGGCGTCCATGGCGTGGTTGCCGTCGACGATATTCTTGTACATGCGGGTGCGGCCGGTCACGTCGTCGGACTTGACCGTGAGCATCTCCTGCAAGGTGTAGGAGGCACCGTAGGCCTCGAGCGCCCACACCTCCATCTCGCCGAAGCGCTGCCCACCGAACTGGGCCTTGCCGCCCAGCGGCTGCTGGGTGACCAGGCTGTAGGGACCCGTGGAGCGACCGTGCATCTTATCGTCCACCAGGTGGTTGAGCTTCAGCATGTACATATAGCCGACTGTGACCTCACGCTCGAAGCGCTCGCCGGTGCGGCCATCCGTCAACGACGCCTGGCCGCTGGTCGGGAGGCCAGCCAGCTCGAGCAGCCGCTTGATTTCCGCCTCGCTGGCGCCATCGAAGACCGGGGTCGCAATGGGCACACCCGCCGAGAGGTTCCGAGCGAGCTCGGTGACCTCTGCGTCGGACAGGGAGGCAATGTCTTCCTTCTGGCCACCGGACTCGTTATATACCTTGTCCAGCAGCTTGCGGAGTTCCACCATGGCCTGCTGCGAGTCCACCATCTGCTGGATCTTCTTGCCGATACCGTGAGCGGCCCAGCCAAGGTGGGTTTCCAGGATCTGCCCGATATTCATACGCGAGGGCACGCCCAGCGGGTTCAGCACGATATCGACCGGCGTGCCGTCCTCAAGGTAAGGCATGTCCTCGACCGGGACGATGGTGGAGACCACGCCCTTGTTGCCGTGGCGGCCTGCCATCTTGTCGCCCGGCTGGATTCGCCGCTTGACCGCCAGGTAGACCTTCACCATCTTCAGCACTCCCGGAGCGAGGTCATCGCCCTGGGTGATCTTCGCTTTCTTCGCCTCGAAGCGCTTCTCGAAGTCGCGGTGCTGCTCGCTGAGGCGCTTGCGGGTTGCCTCAAGGGCGGCGTTGGCCGACTCATCGCGCAGCCGGATCTCGAACCACTTCTCGCGCTCCAGGCCATCGAGGTAAGCGGCATCGACCACCGCCCCGGACTTGAGCTTCTGGGGGCCGCCTTCGGCGACCTTGCCGAGCAGTTCCGCACGCAAGCGCGCAAACAGGTCTTCCTCGAGGATGCGGCGCTGGTCGTTGAGGTCCTTGCGGACCCGCTTGATTTCCGCATCCTGGATGGCCAGCGCACGGGAATCGCGCTCCACGCCATCGCGGGTGAAGACCCGGACGTCAATGACGGTACCATCCATGCCCGGCGGCACGCGCAGCGAGGTGTCCTTCACGTCGGAGGCCTTCTCGCCGAAGATGGCCCTGAGCAGCTTTTCCTCGGGGGTCAGCTGGGTCTCGCCCTTCGGCGTAACCTTGCCGACCAGGATGTCGCCAGCCTTGACCTCGGCGCCGATGTAGACGATGCCCGCCTCGTCGAGCTTGTTGAGCGCGGCGTCACCCACATTGGGGATGTCGCCGCTGATCTCTTCCGAGCCCAGCTTGGTGTCGCGAGCGACTCAAGTGAGCTCCTCGATGTGGATGGTGGTGAAGCGATCCTCCTCCACGACGCGTTCGGAGACCAGGATCGAGTCCTCGAAGTTGTAGCCGTTCCAGGGCATGAAGGCGACCAGCATGTTCTGCCCGAGCGCCAGTTCCCCGAGATGGGTGGACGGCCCGTCCGCCAGCACGTCGTTGATCGAGATCGTGTCGCCCACACGCACCAGCGGGCGCTGGTTGATGCAGGTGTTCTGGTTGGAACGTGTGTACTTGGTGAGGTTGTAGATGTCCACACCGGGCTCGCCGGCAGTCACCTCCGCCTCGTTGACCCGCACCACGATGCGGGAAGCATCCACCGAATCCACCACACCGCCACGCTTCGCGTTGACGGTCACGCCGGAGTCGGTTGCCACCGTGCGCTCGATACCTGTCCCCACCAGCGGGGCGGCAGCCCTGAGTGTGGGCACGGCCTGGCGCTGCATGTTGGATCCCATCAAGGCCCGGTTGGCGTCGTCATGCTCCAGGAAGGGGATCAGGGCCGCTGCCACCGACACGATCTGCCGCGGCGACACGTCCATGTACTGGATCCGGTCAGGCGGCATGAGGGTGAACTCGTTCTGGTGCCGGCAGGACACCAGTTCGTCGGTGAACTTGCCCTTGCCGTCCAGGGCGGCGTTCGCCTGGGCGATGACGAATTCGCTCTCCTCGATCGCGGAGAGGTAATCGACCTCGTTGGTCACCTTGCTGTCGTTGACCCGCCGATAGGGCGTCTCCAGGAATCCGTATTTGTTGGTCCTGGCATAGACGGCCAGCGAGTTGATCAAGCCGATATTCGGCCCTTCAGGAGTCTCGATCGGGCACACGCGCCCGTAGTGCGTGGGGTGCACGTCACGGACTTCGAAGCCGGCACGCTCCCGCTTGAGGCCGCCTTCTCCGAGGGCCGACACGCGGCGCTTGTGGGTGACCTCCGAAAGGGGGTTGTTCTGGTCCATGAACTGCGACAGCTGCGAGGAGCCGAAAAACTCCTTGACCGCGGCCGCGACCGGCTTGGCGTTGATCATGTCCTGAGGGTTGATTTCCTCGCTCTCGGCCAGCGTCAGGCGTTCCTTGACGGCGCGCTCGACCCGGACCAGGCCGATACGGAAGTTCACCTCGGCCATCTCGCCGACGCAGCGCACCCGGCGGTTACCCAGGTGGTCGATGTCGTCGACCCGGCCATCGCCGTTCTTAATGGCAATCAGCGTGCGCAGCACGTCGATGACGTCAGACACCTCCTCGCCGTAACGCTCCACCAGGCCCTTGGCGGCCTCGTCCTTGCCACCCTCGACCACCTGGCTGAAGTAACGACCGTCGTAAAGGATGCCGGGCTCCTCAAGCCAGGCTTCCGCCTCGGCCTCGGACAGCCCGGAAGGCGCCTGACGGCCCACCCGGCGGTTGAACTTCATGCGACCGACGGCCGACAGGTCGTAGCGCTCGGCATTGAAGAACAGGTTATGGAACAGGTTCTCGGCCGCGTCCTTGGTCGGCGGCTCACCCGGGCGCATCATGCGATAGATCTCGATCAGCGCCTCGAGCCGGGTCCGGGTGGCATCGATACGCAGGGTGTCAGAGATGTAGGGCCCGCGATCGAGGTCGTTGACGAACAGGGTGCCCAGCTTTTCGACGCCGGCCTCGAGGCACTTCTCCACCACTTGGGTGGTCAGCACGTCGTTGGCCTTGGCCAGCACCTCGCCAGTGGACGTGTCAATCACGTCATGGGCCAACACCTTGCCCTGCAGGTAATCCGGCGGCACCGACAGGCGTGTGACTCCCGCATCCTGGAGCATCTTGACGTGGCGGGCCGTGATGCGACGCCCTTCCTCGACGATCACCTTGTTGCCGGAACGGATCTCGAACAGCGCAGCCTCGCCGCGCAGGCGCTCCGGAACCAGTTCCAGCTCGACGCCATGCTCCTTCGACAGCCAGAACACGTTCTGGTCGAAGAACAGGTCGAGGATCTCCTGGTCACC
>JAURMS010000218.1 GCA_030830595.1 Gammaproteobacteria bacterium
CAAGCCTTGGGCATGATGACCGGATCCTGAGCGGCCACCAGCTCTGCGCCAGCGGCAGCGAGTGACAGCTGGCACCATGCGTTTGCGGTATCGGGGTCTGCCAGGACTCGCTTGCCCGTGAGCTGGCGAAACGCCTCTGGCGCGGCATCCTCTGGGCATACTGTGACGCCCTCGCCTACGTGCGCGGCAAAACCTTCAGGAATCTTGGCAGGGTCGGTAAACAGGGTTACCTGCCCGACAGCGTCGATCAGCGCGAATCCGAGCAGCAGCGGGGTGTGCGGCACGTCGCTGCCGCGAATGTTCAGCAGCCAGGCCACCGAATCAGTAGCAAAAATCAAGGCTGCCTCTGCGCCACGCTCAACGACAGCAGCAGAAATGTTCCTGCGCTTGTCACGGCTGTGCTTTCCAGTATGGATCTCGGCCAGCAGCAGGGCCTTGCTGCATGCCGCGGGGGGTCGATCGCTCCAGCAGGCATCGATCGGATTGCGATCGAGCGCAACCAGTTGGATATCCTCCCCGCCCAGGACTTCCAGCGCCCGCTTCTGCCAAGTCAGCGTATGCAGGCGCGGATCGTAGCCGACTCGCTTGCCGGGCCCGAGGGTCCTGGCCAGCCAGGCAAGATGAGGCTCATCAATCAGGTGATGGTATTCAAAGAGCTCGGCGGCCGTCTGCTGCCGTGCCTGCTCGGTATATCGGCCATCTACGAACAGCGCAGCCCGGTCATTGAGCAGGAAGACCATGCCCGCCGAACCACAAAACCCTGAGATCCAGCGCAGCCGTTCGTTTCGCTCTGGAATGTACTCACCAAGGTATTCATCAGCGCGAGGCACCACCAGCGCGTCGATCTTCTGGCTTCGCATGACAGCCCGCACCGCTGCGTGCCTGGATCGAATGGTGTCTAAATCGAACATGCAGGGTCTCCTGTGAACCATCTTATTATCGCAGTGTTTGTAGGGTTCTGGAGCGGCAGTTAAACTGCCCGGCGTTTAGTGTTCAGAGAGCCCTATTTCCGATGGAAGACCTGTCCCTCCTGATCGACCTCCACCGAGATGCCTTGCGACAGGGTCCTGGAGGCGACCAGCAGACCCGCCTGGCCATCGAGTTGTCAGGACTGCGAGGCAGGGCTTGAGGCTTCTATCCGGCCCTGGTCGGGTGCCATGGAGAGCCTGACCTTTCCGGAATCCTCACTAGATGCCATCTGGGCCGAGGGGTCCATCTATAACATGGGCTTTACGGCCGGCATCCAGTGCTGGCGCAGGTTTCTAAAGCCCGGCGGAGTGCTCGCAGTTTCAGAGCTGACCTGGCTCACGTCCAATCGGCCGGCCGAGCTGAGTGAGCATTGGATGCGCGAATACCCGGAGGTTGCAACCGCCTCGTCGAAGATGGCCACGCTGGAGACAAGCGGCTACACACCCATCGGATACTTCGTGCTACCTGCGGAATCCTGGCTCGATCATTACTATCGGCCCATGCAGGCTCGCTTTGAGGCGTTTCTGGATCGCCATCAGCACTCGTCGGCTGCCAAAGCCATCGTGGAAGCGGAGTTACGCGAAATCAGCCTTTACGAGCGTTATTCGGAGTATTTCAGCTACGGATACTACCTGGCCAAGCGCATTGCCTAATCGGGCACGGCTGGTGGTGGCACGCTGCCCTCGAGGACCTCGTCCACCAGGCGGCTGACATCTACCCGGACGGCGCGCTTGGCCTGCTCGACGCCGGAGGCATAGCCAGGCGTGCCGGACTCCGGAACGGTCTCAACGCCTCTTTTCAAGTACAAGGTCTGGGTCGGAAACGCGATTTCGACGCCAAGATGATGGGTCAGTCTCAGAATATCAACCGCCAGTCTGTGTCGCTCCCGAAGCTCCGTAGCCCAATTAGGCGCGGCCCAGAAAACGTAAACTAAAATGTCGAGAGAACAGGCACCGAATTCATTTAAATAGACGTGAAAATAGTCCTTTCGGGTGTAGGGATGACGCCTCACTAATTCCCTAATTCCCTCGCATAGCGCCTCAATTTTTTCCGCCGGGGTATCGTAGGCGACACCGACCGTGGTTTTCCAGCGCCGAAAATTCCTCCTGCCATAATTGTCAACGTGCGCACTGATAAGGTTTGAATTTGGCATGCTTACAAGAGAGTCATGAAATGTCCGGACACGCGTGCTTCGAAAACCGACATTCTCGACAACACCATCGACTTCACCCACCACTATCCAGTCACCTACCGCAAACGGATGGTCCAAGAGAATAGTCAGGCTGCCGAAAAAATTCTTCACGGTGTCTTGTGCTGCAAGCGCGAAGGCAATGCCACCGAGGCCAAGGCCTGCAAGAAGCCCGGTAATATTTATATTGAGATTATCGGCAAGCAGAACAATACCCATGACAGCCACTAATATCTTTGCCGCTGAACGAACTAATGGAATCAAAAGATCGTCGACCCGAGTTGCCGTCTCCTCTGCCATCGAACTCAATACCGACGCAGCCACATCAACTATTCGGTAGGCCGACCAGACCAGGGTCAATATCGCCATGAACTTAACTGCTAACAACAGGACGGACAAAACCTGCTCATGCAACCCCAGCGTGAGCAATACGAACCACCAGAGTACAGCCATGCCGGAAATACCCAGAGGTCGCATCGCAGCTCTAATCAGTGACTCTTCAATTTTCCTGTTGCGCAGTCGGACAGCCAGCCATCCACCCAAAACCTTGACCAAAACATAGGTCAAGATTCGTTCAAGAATGACCCCAATAAAAATTGCAGCGGCGATTGCCAACCATTGCCAGCGCTCGAGAAAAAGGGTTTTTTGCCTTAGCTCTGACGGTACCTCTCTGCGCAACCGCATGGCGGGAGTTTCGGCGACCGTCACCACTCCAGCCAAAGCCGGACGGTTCATCACCGAGACCCACATCGCCGGCAAATTTCGAATTGTGTCCCGAGAAAATAGCCATTGCCCGCTATCTTGGCGCTCGATACTGATAGGCATTTCATCGATTACCTGCCAGACATAAACAGACTGCAATGGCGTTGGTTCCGGAATGCTTTCAACATCTACTTCGGCGAGCCGATCCATGACAAGACGTAAAGCCGACACCGATTCCCGTCCCCAAGACGCAATCACATCCGAGGGAAGTCCTTCACTTGGTAGGTTGAGAGTGGAAATGGCTCTCTCCCACTGTCCCGCAGAAGTCGCGTTCAGGAATGTCTCCATCGTCGCCCTGGGGCTTGCGAGTGACGGGGATGGGCCTGTTTTTTGTGACATTCCAGGTACGCCTTCCTGAACTGTCTCGATGCTTGGGCCCATGTCATCAAACAGGGGCAAAGACTGACTGAGAGCGGTCATTGAGGCGAGAGACGCCGTAGCCAGAGCGATCGCCATGAGCTTCAGCCGAAAAAAGAACTGGTCGGTTTTGTTTTCGCTTGAACACATGGCTGTACACTCCCTGGCTTGGCTTGCCAATCGACCACGAGGACTACTGGGCTGGATTTTGAACTAACATACCTCAAAATAACTAGAGCGCGGGGCTTGGCAAGGAAGCGGTGGCTGGCGCAGGCTGCTAAAGATAAAGAAGCACTGCGCACAACGCTGCATCAGACCAATAGAAAATCCAAGGATACGTCGGTTAACAGTGGCTCGGAGCGATTTACCTGCTCGCTTTTGTTTCGCGTGTTGCGACCATATTCAGGACACTGATCTGCCCCCACCATTCCTCTCATCCGCGAAAGTTATGGACAGTGGTAACACCTTGCCTCAAATGGCTCCGAACCCTGTCAATACCCACTCCTCTGGCTTTTGGTCGCGTATTTTTGAAGAATTCTATTGTCTATTTGGTAAGATTTGGCCTGCAGCCTATCCTCTGCCAGCCAAGATAGCGCCCATGAGCGGCCCGGGTGACCTCTGATCTCATTTGATCTTGTGGCACTAAGATCCTGTGGTCAGGCAGCTTCGACTCTCGACTGACAGAGGACTGCCTTCTGCCGGGATGTGTGCTCGTAATGGTCTATCTATAACCATTGACGAACTTGCATACTCTAAAACGTAGTCTCTGAGGTATCAGGCGATAGATATGGAACAAACACCCGAAAAAGCAAGCCGAGATCTTATTAAGGCACTGTGTTGGCGTTATGCCACGAAGAGGATGAATCCCAGTAAAATAGTACCGACCGAAATACTCGAGCGTATCCTCGAAGCCATTCGCCTGACGCCAACCTCGAGTGGCCTGCAACCCTTCGAGGTGATCGTGGTCCGTGATCCGGAACTCAAGCGCCGGATACGGGAGGTGGGTTACGACCAGCCGCAGATCACCGAGTGCAGCCACCTTCTGGTGTTTGCAGCCTGGGATCACTACACCCCTGTGCGGATCAATATGATGTTCGACCTGGTCAACACCGTGCGGGGCTTTCGCAACGAAGGTTGGGAGAATTACCGCCAGCAGGTGTTGGCCACCTACCCGCAGCGGGACCCTGAGGTCAATTTTCAGCACGCTGCACGGCAGGCCTACATTGGCCTGGGCACGGCCCTGATCGCTGCTGCAGTTGAGCAGGTCGACTCCACGCCCATGGAGGGTTTCCTACCAGATGAAGTGGACGCCCTGCTCGATCTACGGACCCGGGGACTGCGCAGCGTGTGCCTGTTGCCCCTGGGCTACCGTGATAGCGCCAGTGATTGGCTGGTCAACCTCAAGAAAGTTCGCCGGGACGCTAAGGATTTCATCCATTACAGGGAATAAATGGCCTCCGCCACCGGTCACCGGGCCCAATACCGGCCAAATCAGCGGAGAAGTATGTTAACTGACTGACTCGCGCCCCCATAAACCGTTAATACTCGATCACGTTCACGTCCGGCGGTGGCCCGCGTTTTCATGCTGGCGACGACAGGGGAGCCTGAGTGAGACGAGTCCAATGGATTGACAGTTGCCGTGGTACGGCTCTCGTACTTGCATACCTGGCCCACCTGTTCATCGCGTTCCAACTCGAACCAGGGGATCAGCTCAGCTTGCTTACAAGGCTGATTACCCGCGCCGCGACACCGGCATTTCTCGTCATTTTCGGGATCATGCTGGAAATGATCTATGTCCGGCAGGCTCGCAGTCTGGGCAACTTGGCGCCGGTACGCCTGCGCTTGTTCAATCGTTCGTTCGACTGCTATGTGGTTTTCGCAGCTATCACCCTGGCCGCCGTGGCAGGCGACCACCTCTCACCTCGCCAGGGTCTCAGCGCCGTTCTCTATCTTGGACCAGGGCGTTTCGGAATCATCCTCGAGTTGTACGCCTTGCTGTTGGCGGGTATCGCCATGGCACTGCCCCTGGTTATTCGCTGGGGGTGGGTCGGTCTTCTTGGTCTATCAGCCATCGGGTGGATCGGTCGTCATGGCCTGAACACGCTTAACGCCCCCGAATGGTATCCGCTGCAGTTCCTGGTGGGCTACGGGACTGGATTTGGGCCCTCCCTGCTACCCGGACTGGTTTTCGTAGCGTTCGGCATTCTGATAGGCCAAGCCCTGAGCGAACCAAGGCAGCGTGCTCCCGTGCTGATTTTCGTGACACTCTGCGGAATGATCGCCGGCTTAGGGATAGAGCAGCTAGGCTTGCGGGGCTTCGCCACTGCCCTGGTAATGGATTTTCGCTGGTCTAACCACCCGGGCTACTTTGTAACAGGCATCATGACCAGCAGCATGCTGCTTTCCGTGAATTGGTGGCTACACCGGAAATCTCGACCCATTTCCGCTCGGCTGCCATTGCAGTCCATAGGGAGGAACAGCCTGTTTGTCTACGGCATGGGCAACATCCTGATGAACCTCGTTCCTCGCTTAACTCTGCCAGCTGATTCGAGGCTCTACTGGTCGTTGGCCTTCACGATCGGGTTCGGTTTTATTTACGTCTACCGAAAGCGGATTTTGCAGCATCTTGAGCGGCATGCATTCGGCTTGCCGACCCTCATTCATGACCTTTACGAGAAGCAACGAGAGCGAATACTACTGCGGCTCCTCGGTAACGCCCGACACTGAAGATCCACTCACCGACTGCCCATAGCGCTGTCCGAACATCAGGTCGAAACCAATCCCGGCGAGGGCGCAACCACTGCAGCGCCGCGCCGGGCGTTCGTCGTCGGCCCAGAAAGCTCCACCGTAGGCTTCAATGAAAAGCCACTCACGGAGGAAGGAGCGCCGGTAAGTCAGCTTGAGTTCACGCAGGTCCGGCTCGATGCCATCGGTCTCACCGCGGACCGCAGCCTCGATACGAACGGCGCTTCGACCTGACAGTCCATGATGGTAGGCAAGCCGAGAACGCCAACGAATACCCTCGGTCACTTCTGAACGGGTTAGGGTGTTCGTCCAGCGCAACAATTCGCGGTCATTCCAGGACCAGTCAGCATCGGCACCCACTGTCATGCCGACGCCGTCCTCCCGTTCCCAGAACGGGGTCGCCCGAAGGGTGACCAATACATCGTCCGTAGCCAGCAAGCGGTAACGATAGCGTGCTCGGAGGTAGGGATTGAGCGGTGACTGCAGCCCGATACCGGCGCCAACATTGAAACTGGATCGACGACCTTCGTCGGCTATGTAATTGATACCCGCATACCATTCCTGCTCGCCATCGTCCGAGAAACTCCCCGGCAGGTAGTCGTATTCCTCGAATGTGTCATCCACGTAGGTTTCTTCACTCTCCCTGCCGATGACTGCATTGAAGCGCTCACCCAGCACGGGGAGGTGCAGGTTGAATCGGGCGTTACCGTCGAGCCGAAACTCCTCCACCTCGTCCCACGAGAGCCCCAGGCCGATGCGCCCATAGGTCTCGCGGTAATCATCCGCATAGCTTCTGGTATCGCCAAACAATCCGTCAAAAAAGCGGGCAGTGCCGCAAACGCTGATGAAGACATCCCGTTGCAGGCGATCGAGCCCCCTCGCATCCGCTGACGGGCTCGCACAGGGATCTACGGGACTGTCCTCGGTCTGTGCCCAGGCCGGGCCCACTAGCAGGGTAAACAGCAACAGGCAGGGCCATGTGTGCTTCAGAGCAGTTCTCCACGGGCCTCATGAAAATGCTTGCGGCACAGCGGCAGGTAGCGCTCGTTGCCACCAATCTCCACCTGCTCGCCATCCACCTCCACCGAGCCATCCGGCCGGGTGCGTACCACCATGGTCGCCTTGCGACCGCAATGACAGATGGTCTTGAGCTCCACAAGGTTGTCAGCAATCGCCAGCAGCCGGGCGCTGCCCGGGAAAAGCTGCCCCTGGAAATCCGTTCTCAGCCCATAGCAGAGCACGGGGACACCGAGTTGATCAGCCACTGCAGCGAGCTGCCGGACCTGTTCTGGCTCCAGAAACTGGGCCTCGTCGACCAGGACGCAGCCTACCGCCTGGTTGGCATGCTCGGCTGACACTTCACGGTAAAGATCGACGCCGGGAGCAAAATGCCTGGCCTCTGCCGCCAGCCCGATACGTGAGTGCACCTTGCCGTGCCCGCGATCGTCCGCAGCGTAGGTGTACACCAGGGTACGCATCCCGCGCTCCTGATAGTTGTGACTCGACTGCAGCAGCGAGGTCGATTTCCCTGCGTTCATGGTCGAATAATAAAAATAGAGCTTTGCCATCAGCCCGCCACGATCGCCACCACGGACCCGGCCATGCAGGTGCCGAGGGTCGCTGCCAGCAGCGCCTTCGGCGCCAACTCGCCGAGCTCCAGCTTGCGCTCGGGACAGAGGGCTCCGATGCCCGCAATCAGTATCCCCATGCTGCTGATGTTGGCGAATCCGCACAAACCGTAGGTGGCAATGAGCTGGGAGCGGCCCGACAGGCTCCCGGCCGGCAGGTTCGAAAGTTCGATGAAGGCAATGAATTCGTTCAGGATGGTCTTGATCCCAAGCAGGGAACCGACCAGCGGCGCCTCTGACCAGGGGATGCCCATGCACCAAGCGATAGGGGCAAAGACCCATCCCGCAACTCTCTCCAGCGACAGGGCCGCGCCACCGACCTCGGGCAACAGCCCAAGGAAAGAATTGAAGATGGCTACGAAGGTGATCAGGACCAGGAGCATGGCCAGAATGCCCAGGTAGACGTTGAGACCATCGCTGGTGCCCTGGGTCACGGCGTCCATGCTTCCCCCATAGATCCTCGGCGGGCTGGCGTCGGATCCGGCTGTCGGCAACTCCGGTAACAGCAGGTGTGAAAACAGGATGGCCGCCGGCACGGACATCAGTGACTTGGTCAGCAGGTGACCCAGCGCACCATCCAGGATGTTCCCCAGCATCGAGGCATAGATCACCATCACCGAACCGGCGATGGTGGCCATGCCTGCGGTCATCAGCAGCAGCAGCTCATAGCGGGTCATGCGGGCGATGTAGGGCTTGACCAGCAAGGGCGCCTCGACCTGACCGACGAAGACGTTGGCGGCCGCGGCAAGCCCCGCCGGCCCACGGGTACCAAGGGTCTTCTCGAAGACCCTGGAAATGGCCCGGACGATCAGCGGAAGCACACCCCAGTACCACAGCAGCGCCGAGAGGGCCGACATCACGATGACCAACGGGAGCAGCTGGAAGGCAAAGGTGATCACTGCGTTGGGATTGGTCACCTCGAAAGGCGTGGGCCCGCCACCCAGGTAACCGAAGATGAAGGTCGTGCCCTGCTGCGTGGCCTGAGACAGGGCGTTCACCGCCTGGGTCAGGTAGGCAAACCCGGCACTGATCACCGGCACCTTCAGTAGCAGGAAACAGATGACGATCTGCAGCAGGATGGCCACCCCCACCAGGCGCCATTGAACGCCGCGCGGCGAGGAACTGAATGGCAGCGCCAACAGCACGAATACCGCAAGCCCAAAAAGCGCCTGCATCACCAGCATCCAGTCCATCTCTTCTCCCCTTCCCGAAGGTGCCTAAAGCAGGCGTATCTCCCGCAAGCGTTCTTGCAGGTAGTCGTTGGCCGTGATCGGCTCCAGATACCGATCCGGCCTGGACTCACAGACGCAGCCCGGCAGGCTGCGAATCTCGAAGTCCGGATTGAAGTGCAGGAAAAACGGCATCGAGTAGCGGGCGTGACCCGCTCGCTCCGGCGCCGGATTGATCACGCGGTGGGTAGTCGACGGCAGCACATGATTGGTCAGACGCTGTAGCATGTCGCCAATGTTGCAGACCAAGGATCCGGCCGGCGGATTGATGTCGAGCCAACGTCCATCGCGGTCCAAGACCTGCAGCCCGGCCTCCTCAGCCCCCAACAACAGGGTGATGGCATTGATGTCCTCATGGGCCCCCGCGCGTACGCCGGCTGCCCCAGGGGCGACTGGCGGGTAATGAATGACGCGCAGGATGCTGTTGCCATGATCGGTGGCGGCATCGAACCATCTCCCCGGCAGGCCGAGGTGCATGGCGATCGCAGAGAGCAGTTCCCTTCCAAGCTGATCGAACGCCTCCCACAACGCCAGCACGTGTTCACGAAAACCGGGCATACCAGCCGGCCAGAGGTTGTCCGGCATGTAGGCCCGATAGCGGTCACCGGCCGGCAACTCGCGGCCGACGTGCCAGAATTCCTTGAGGTCGTGCAGTTCAGCGCCCTTGGCCGCCTCCACCCCGAAAGGGGTGTAGCCTCTGGCGCCTCCCCCTCCAGCCACGCGATAGCGGAGTTTCTCGGACTCCGGGAGGGCGAAAAAGGTCTTGAAACCCTGCAGGCAGGCTTCGATCTGCGAATCGGCCAGCGAATGATGGTCGACCACTGCAAAGCCATAGCGCTGGAAACTGTTGCCAAGGCTGGTGGCGAACCTGGATGGGTCCGACTTCCAGAGACGGTAATCGACCGCTGCGATGGACGCGCTCATGTCGTCCTATTATCTCCCATCCCGCGACCAAATTGGCCGTGACTGGAGAGGGCATGGTTGACGAAAACCCCTGGTGCCTCGTGGTCAATCCGGCAGCAGCCAACGGGACCTGTGGCCGGCGCTGGGCAGCCTTGGAGCCACGTCTGCGGACGGCGGGCTGTCACTTCGAGGCGACGCTGACCGGCACGCCCGAGGCCCTTGCCAGGACCGTGGACGATGCATTGGACCGGGGGTTCAAGCGCTTCCTGGCTGCGGGGGGTGACGGATCCCTGAATCAGCTGGCCCAGATCCTGCTCTCCAGGGAGCCGGATCGATCGAGCGAACTGGCCATCGGCGTGTTGCCATTGGGATCGGGTAACGACTGGGCCGCCTGGCGCGGCCTCGCCCCGACCACCGCAGCCCGTGACCTGGCGTGTGCCCGCATCGGTCCGCTCGACGCAGGGGTGGTGACATTCGACGACGGGACACCGCCCAGGTATTTCCTGAACGTGGCAGGCGCCGGCCTGGACGGGTGGCTCCTGGCCAGAATGCAGGGTCAGGCACACGGCCACCGGCGCTACCTGACGGAAGCGATCCGGGGCCTGTTTAGCTTTGCGCCAGCCGAGTTCAAGCTGGATTCGCCTGGGGGTCGTCTTGAGGGGAGCGGACTGACCGCGGTGGTTGCCCTCGGGCCGCGCTGTGGGGGAGGCATGCGGCTGGCCACGGGCCTGCGACAGCAGGGCGATGACCTGGAATGCCTGCTGGTGAGACCGATCACCCTGCC
>JAURMS010000219.1 GCA_030830595.1 Gammaproteobacteria bacterium
TCAACATCTCCTCGATCAACGGCCTGTTAGGGCTGGCCAACATGTCGGCCTATGGGGCGGCCAAGGCCGCGCTCATCCACTTCACGCGCTGCGCCGCGATGGAAGGCGCGCGCGCCAACGTGCGGGTCAATGCCATTGCGCCCGGCGTCATCAACACGCCGGCGACCGCCGCGGGTTTCGCGGGCCCCTACGCGGACTGGGGCAAGAAGATTGCCGCCCAGGTGCCCATGGGACGCTTCGGCGAGGCCGCCGAAGTGGCGGGCGTGGCCTGCTTCCTGGCGAGTGACGACTCGACCTACGTCACTGCCACCTGCCTCTCGGTGGACGGTGGCAAGGCAGCGGAGCTCGTGGTCCCGGCGCCCTGAGCGGTCATTCATCAAGTAAGAACAGCAAAGAGGAAAGAACATGTCACTCACTGGCAAGGCAGCACTGGTCACCGGCGGTGGGCAAGGGATCGGCAAGGCCTGCGCCGCGGCCCTGGCGGCGGCAGGCGCGCGGGTGGCGGTGTTCGACCTCAAGCAGGAATCCGCGGAGGCGGCCGTGGCCTCGCTGCCCGATCCCTCCCGCCACCTCGCGCTGTCTGGCAACGTCGCCGACAGCTCAGCGGTGAAAGCTGCCTTCGCCAAGGCCGTCGAGTCCTTCGGTCGCCTGGACGTGCTGGTCAACAACGCGGGCACCGGGACCGGCCCCAACGACGGCAGCGCCAAAATGTATGAGCTGATGGCTGCACGCAATGCGGAGATGGCGCGTGGCGAGACGCCGAGCACGCACGTCGAGCAGGCCGTGTTCATGGAAGACGAAGGCTGGCGGGCAGTGATGGCGGTTAACCTCGACGGCGCCTTCTACTGCACCCGCGAGGCACTGCGCATCATGGCGGCCCACGACATCCGCGGCTCGATCATCAACATCGCCTCCACGGCCGTGCAGTCGGGCGAGGGCCCCGTGCACTACGTCACCAGCAAGGCCGCGCTGATCGGCATGACCCGCGCGCTCGCCCGCGAGGTCGCCTCGCGCGGCATACGTATCAACGCCGTGGCCCCGGGCCCTACCGATACGCCAATGATGCGCTCCATCCCCGAGGAGTGGATCACCAGCCTGGAAAAGGCGATTCCGCTCGGGCGCCTGGCACGGCCGGAGGAAGTCGCCGCCGCCGTGCGCTTCCTGGCGAGCGACGAGGCTTCCTACGTCACCGGCAGCGTGCTGGTGGCCAATGGCGGTTCCTATTTCTTCTGAAAAATTTCTTCTGAACGGAGGTGGAAGATGATGCCTGCAAGGACTTTGGCTAGGCGCTCACTGGTCGCGCTTGGCGTCGCGCTCATCCTGCAACCGGCCGCCGAGGCGCAGCAGGAAGGTTTCGCGCTCGAGGAAATCGTGGTCACGGCGCAGAAGCGCGAGCAGCGCCTCATCGACGTGCCGATTGCGCTCACGGCACTGTCGGGCGACGCGCTGGACCGTCGCGGCATCACCGACGTGCAGGGCCTGGAAGGCTTCACCCCCAACCTGCAGATCAGCCCCACGCCCGGTAACAGCACGGCGGCACAAATCGCCATCCGCGGCGGCGTAACGGCCAATCCGGCGCTCACCTGGGAGCCCGCAGTGGGCATCTATGTGGACGGGGTCTACATCGGCAAGACCCAGGGCGCGCTGTTCGACCTGATCGAGATCGAGCAGGTCGAGGTGCTGCGCGGTCCGCAGGGCACCCTGTGGGGCCGCAACACCCTGGCCGGGGCCTTCAACATCGTGACCCGCGCACCGAGCGGCGAAGCGGGCGTCAGCGCCACGCTCAATGCCGGCAACTATTCCGCCTTCGGCGGCAAGGTCTCCATCGACTTCCCGAAGCTCGGTGAGGCGAAGATCAACCTCGCCCTCGGTGTGCAGAACCGCGATGGCTGGATACAGAACAAGGCAGGCAACGTGCCGACCCCGCCGGGGCGCGAGGCCTCCACTCGCGAACTCAACGACCTCGACAGCAAGAGCGCGCGGCTCGCGATCGACCTGCCCATTGGCGAGGCCCTGCTGCTGTCCTACCGCGGCGACTACAACGACATCGACCAGAACGCCTCGCACTCGCAGCTGTATCGATCCTTCCTGCCCTTCCTTGAGCCCTACGTGTCTCGGAACCGCGATGAAAAAGCCACCGTCGATGGTCCGTCCTTCGAACGCTCGGAGACGCTCGGCCACTCGCTCACCCTGCAGTGGGAGGCCAGCGAGACCGACGCCCTGCGGGTGATTGCGGCCCAGCGGGAGCTGACCTGGGAGGACGGCCTGGACCTCGATGGTTCGCCGCTCAACATCGCCCACACCCAGCGCCTGTCCGACTATGACTCGCTGTCCCTGGAGCTGCAGTGGGTGGGTTCGCGGGGTCCCCTGTCCTACGTGGGCGGCCTGTACTACTTCGAGGACGATGGCTACACGGACAACCCGCAGGAATTCTTCCAGGAATTCGGCCCGGGGGTCGGGGTGGCCTTCAAGTCGCAGTACGGCTTCACCACCGAGGCCTTCGCCGCCTATGGCCAGGTCGACTACGCCATCAACGACCAGTGGTCCGTAACCGGCGGACTGCGTTACACCAGCGAGGACAAGACCATTGCCCGCTGCGCGGGCCTGGTCGGGATCTTCGACTACGTGCCATGCATTACGCGGGCGAAAACCGACTTCAGCGACACCACGCCGCTAGCAATCCTGACCTGGTCCCCACGCGACAGTTTCTCCGCCTACCTGAAGTACGCCGAAGGCTTCAAGAGCGGCGGCTTCAATGGCGAGGCGGGCGATCCCTCGAATTCCATCCCAGTCAACATTGAGCAGGTGCAGACACCGTACCTGCCGGAGAACGTCAAGCTGGCGGAACTGGGAGCCAAGTGGCTGTTCGCCGACAACCGCGGCTATGCCAACGTCGCCGTCTTCGACAACACCTCCGAGAACATGCAGCTGTCGATCTTCGAGGCGGAAGGTGCCGCCAACTCCTCGATCAAGAATGCCGGCGAGGCCAGCGTGCAGGGGCTCGAGGTCGAGCTCGGCTGGCAGTCGGAGCAGGGCACCCGGCTGCAGTTCGCGCTGGGCATGATGGATGGCGAGTTCGATCGCTATGTGGACGGCGGTGTGGATGTGGCCTTCAACCGCGCCCTCACCCACCTGCCCGAGACTACCCTGTCCGCAACGCTGGATGCCGCGCTCGGCACCCTGTTCGGCGGCGAGGCGCGGTTGCTGGTGGACGTCTCCCACATTGCCGATTACACGCTGTATGCCTATCCGATCAAGGTGCTGCCGGAGCAGGATCCCACCTCGGTGAACTCGGCACTGGCCAACGACACGCGGGTGCCGAGCCACACGCTGGTCAACGCCCGCCTGTCGCTGGACGGCCTGGACATCGGCGGCACGACTGTGGGCATCGCGCTGTGGTCGAAGAACCTCACTGACGAAAAATACATCCAGAACATGATCGACTTCGGTCCGGGCTTCGGGAGCCTGACCCAGGTGTACTTCGGCATGCCGCGCACCTGGGGCATCGAGCTGACCGGCCGCTGGTAATCACGCATGGACCTGAGTGGGCATTTCAGGCTGGACGGCAAGGTGGCGCTGGTCACCGGCGCCGGTCGCGGCATCGGGCGGGCGATCGCGCTCAGTCTCGCTGCTGCCGGCGCGGACGTGGGGCTGGTGGCGCGGACCGCGACCGACCTGGAGGCGGTGGCCGAGGAGGCCTCGCGCCTGGGCCGCCGCGCCGCCGTCCTGCCCTGCGACCTCGCCGATCGCGACGCGCTGGAGGGCCTGGTTCCGCGCTGCGTCGAATCACTGGGGCGGCTCGACGTCCTGGTGAACAATGCCGGTGGCGCCGGGCCCAATGATCCGCTGCGCACCACGCCGGCCCAGTTCATGCAGGCCCTCGAGTGGAACATCCTGCCTGCCTACGCGCTGACCCGTGCAGCAGTACCTCATCTGCGCACGGTTGGCACCGGCAGCGTCATCAACATCACCTCGGCCGCGGCGCGCTACGCCCAGCGCAGTTTCTCCAGCTACGGCACGGCCAAGGCAGCGTTGACCCAGCTCACCCGCCTGCTGGCCCAGGATTTCGCGCCTGCAATCCGGGTGAATGCCATCGCGCCGGGACCGGTGGTGACCGACGCGCTGGCTAAATTCCTGACGCCCGAGGTGACCCGTGCGATGGAGTCGCGCACGCCGCTTGCACGTCTCGGGACCGTGGAAGACATTGCCGCCGCCGCGTTGTACCTGGCCTCACCTGCCTCCTCCTGGATGACCGGCAAGGTCCTCGAACTCGACGGCGGCGCAGAGGCGACGGTCTGGCCCCTGTGACCGGCGGGCCAAACCCGCTGCTGTCGCCGATCCGTCTCGGCGACATCGACTGCCAGAACCGGGTGGTGATGGCGCCCATGACCCGCAGCCGCGCCGGCGACGGCGACTGCCCGACCGAACTGCATGTCGAGTATTACTCCCAGCGCGCCAGTGCAGGCCTGATCGTCACCGAGGGCGTGCAGCCCTCCATCGACGGCAAGGGCTACGCGCGCACGCCCGGGCTGCACGAGCCGGCGCAAGTGCGGGCCTGGAGCCGGGTGACGGACGCCGTGCACGCGCGCGGTGGACGCATCGTGGCTCAGTTGATGCACGCGGGACGCGTCGGCAGTCATTACAACAAGCGACCCGGCGCGCGTACCGTGGCACCGAGCGCCGTACGGGCCGACGTGTCCTTATGGACTGACGCAGCCGGCATGCAGCCCTGCGATGAACCGGAGGCGCTTTCCCTGGCGAACATCGCCGCGGTCATCGAGGACTACGCGCAGGCCGCTCGGCTGGCTCGCGAGGCGGGCTTCGACGGCGTGGAGCTGCACTGCACCAGCGGCTACCTGCCGATGCAGTTCCTGGCCTCCAACACCAACCGGCGCAGCGATGGTTACGGCGGTTCCGCACAGGGCAGGGCTCGCTTCGTCGTCGAGGTATTGGAAGCGCTGGTGGCCGCCATCGGTGCGGGCAGGGTCGGCTTTCGGATCTGCCCGGGCAACCCCTTCAACGGAGTGGTCGACGAGAATCCCCTGGAGACTTACCAGACCCTGCTGGGGGCGACGCGTCCGCTGGGCTGTGCCTACCTGCACGTCATCGCCTCGCCGGTCGCGGATCTCGACGCCTTTGCCCTCGCCCGCGCCCATCACCCGGGCAGGCTGATCGTGAACGACGGCTTCGATCCACAGTCTGCCGCAGCGGCGGTGCAGGCCGGGCGCGGCGACGCAGTCTCTTTCGGGCGTCACTACATCGCCAATCCAGATCTCGTGGAGCGCATTGCCTCGGGCGCGCCGCTGGCCAGTTTCAATCGCAAGACGCTCTATACGCCTGGGGCCGCAGGCTATACCGACTATCCAGCGTGGGTCCCTGCCTGAGAAGCTGGCTGCCATCATCCTGCCTGGTACTGGCCGCCTGGCTGACGGTGGCTTTGCCCGCCCCTGCAGAGATGGCCCAATCGGCATGGCTGCAACCGGAACGA
>JAURMS010000220.1 GCA_030830595.1 Gammaproteobacteria bacterium
ATCGGTATCTGGCCGCGTGCACTGGAGCGCGGTGGCAGCCCGTATCGGGTCATGCAGGCCTGGGATGGGGGTGGCGAGCCGGCGGGGCCGGGCTGTATCACCTTCGATGCCGCCGAGCTGGCCGAGCCCGATCTCGGTCACATCGTCGAAAATCGCTGGGTACAGGTGTTGCTGCAGGAGCGGGCCGCCGCCGCCGGTGTGGAGTGCGTGACCGATGCAGTGAGCGGCTTTGAGCCGGGGCCGACTTCGGCTCGAGTAACCACGGTCGGGGGCCGCGAACTCAGGGTATCGCTGGTCGTGGCGGCCGATGGTTACGAATCCCGCCTGCGCTCCTTGGCCGGTGTGGAGCTGGCCGGTGCCGACTACGACCAGAGGGCGATCGTGGCGCACCTACAGCCGGAACGTCCGCACGCTTGCGTGGCCCGTCAGCGTTTCCTGACCTCGGGTCCACTGGCCCTGCTGCCGCTGGGTGACGGCCGGGTGTCCCTGGTCTGGTCCACCTCGACCGCGGAAGCCGAGCGCCTGTGTGCACTCGATGACGAGGCCTTCGCGCTCGCCGTGAGCGAAGCCTCCGGCCGGGTACTCGGCAGGCTGCAGCCCACCACCGAACGGGCGTCGTTTCCCCTGCGTTGGTATGACGCACAGCGCTATGACGCTGATCGGTTGGTGCTGGTAGGGGATGCGGCCCACGGCGTGCATCCGCTGGCCGGCCAGGGCGTCAACCTGGGCTTGCTGGACGTGGCGGCACTCGTGGAGGTCCTCTCTGCCGGACTTCAGCGCGGCGGCGAGCCCGGCGACCGGGCACCGCTGAGGCGTTACGCGCGCTGGCGCAAGGCGGAGGGGAGGCCGGCCATCGCCATGCTGGATGGCCTGGACCGTTTGTTCGGGCTGGAGGGCAGCCTTGCAGGCGAGTTGCGCCGCCGGGGAATCGACTGGGTCGACCGCTCCGGGCCGCTCAAGCGCGCGCTGATTGCGCGGGCGATGGGAACCGGCGGCAACCTGCCCTCACTGGTCAGGTGAGGCGATCGGCGCGGGCGGCGCCGATGAAATCCTTCAGGGTCAGCCCGCCGGCATCGTGCGTGGAGAAACGCACGTTGCAGTAGTTGTAACCGACCTCCAGGTCTGGATGGTGGTCTTCCCGATTGGCCTCGTGGGCCAGCGCGTTGACGAAGCTCATGGTCCGATGGAAGTCGGCGAAGCGGAAGGCCTTGCGCAGGGCCTTGCCGCCCTCGGTGATCTCCCAGCCCGGCGCCAGTTCGCCGTACAGGGTTTCCGCCTGCAAAGGCGTGCAGAGCTGGCCGGCGCCGTCCTCGGTGCCGCGGCGCTCAGCGAGGCCGCTCATGGCGTGTCCCGCCGCGCATAGTGGCGGGCCACGTAGCGTTCGACCAGTTCCTGAAACTCCCCTGCGATGTTGTCGCCCTTGAGCGTCACGGTTTTCTCCCCGTCCTCGTAGACCGGTGCGACCGGCCGTTCGCCGGTACCCGGCAGGCTGATGCCGATGTTGGCGTGCTTGCTCTCCCCGGGTCCGTTCACCACACAGCCCATCACCGCCACGTTCATTTCTTCCACGCCGGTGTGCAGCCTCCGCCATTCCGGCATCCGTTCCCGGAGGTAGCCCTGGATGCGCTGGGCGAGCTCCTGGAAGTAGGTGCTGGTGGTCCGTCCACAGCCTGGGCAGGCGATGACCATGGGAGTGAAGGCCCTCAGGCCCATGGTCTGCAGCAGTTCCTGTGCCACCAGCACTTCGCGGGTGCGGTCCCCGCCCGGCTCGGGCGTGAGCGAGATGCGGATGGTGTCGCCGATGCCTTCCTGCAGCAGGATGGCGAGGGCCGCCGAGGAGGCGACAATGCCCTTGGAGCCCATGCCGGCTTCGGTGAGCCCAAGGTGCAGGGGATAATCGCAGCGCTTCGCCAGCACCCGATAGATGGCCACCAGGTCCTGGACGCCGGAGACCTTGGCGCTGATCACGATGCGGTCATGCGGCAGGCCGAGCGCCTCGGCGCGTTCGGCACTGTCCAGCGCCGAGACCACGGTGGCCTCGCGCAGGACCTCGAGTGCGTCGCGCGGTTCGGGCGAGCGCGAATTCTCATCCATCATCCGGGTCAGCAGGTCCTGGTCGAGGCTTCCCCAGTTGACCCCGATACGCACCGGCTTGTCCCAGCGACAGGCAAACTCGATCATCTCGGCAAACTGGGGGTCACGCTTGCTGCCGCGCCCCACGTTGCCCGGATTGATCCGGTACTTGGCCAGCAGTTCGGCGCAGCCAGGATGGGCCTTCAGCAGCTTGTGACCGTTGAAATGAAAGTCCCCTACCAGCGGCACGTCGACGCCGGCAGCGGCGAGGCGCTCTACGATGCCCGGCACGGCCTCAGCGGCCTCGTCGCTGTTGACGGTGACGCGCACGATCTCGGAACCGGCCCGCGCCAGGTCTCTCACCTGGCGCACGGTGGCCTCGACATCCGCCGTATCGGTGTTGGTCATCGATTGCACCACGATGGGCGCATCACCGCCCACGGTGACCTTGCCCACCTTCACCGCAACCGACCGACGACGTACAGGTAGTGCCATACAGCGTCCCTCTCAGCGGGCCTGGCGGGCTGCGATCCAGCCGTCCACCCTGGCCTCGAGCAGGTTGAGCGGCAGGGCGCCGGCCCCGAGTACGAGGTCGTGGAATTCGCGGATGTCGAACTCCTCGCCCAGCGCCTCCGTGGCCCGCGTCCTGAGTTCGCGGATCTTCAGTTGCCCCACCTTGTAGGCCAGCGCCTGGCCGGGCCAGCCGATGTAACGGTCGATTTCGTTGACGATGTCGAGCTCGGTCTTGGCCGCATTGTCCTTGAAGAAATCGATGGCCTGCTGACGGCTCCAGCCGAGGGTATGCATGCCGGTATCGACGACCAGCCTGACGGCACGCCACATGTCGTAGGTCAGGTAGCCAAAGCGGTCGTAAGGATCCTCGTAGAGGCCCATCTCCTCACCCAGGCTTTCGCTGTACAGGCCCCAGCCTTCCGTGAAGGCGGTGAAGCCACCGAAGCGGCGAAAGCGAGGCACATCCTGCATTTCCTGCGCCAGCGCGATCTGCAGGTGGTGTCCGGGCACGGCCTCATGGACTGACAGCACCGGGATCTCGTAGGTCGGCCGATCCTGCGGACGGTACAGGTTGACGTAGTACCAGCCTGGGCGGAGGCCGTCCGCCGAGGGCGGCATGTAATAGGCCGTGGTGGTGTCCGGAGCGCTGATCTCTGGGATCGGTCGCACGCCATAGGGTGTGCGCGGCAGCTTGCCGAACAGTGGGGTCAACAGCGGATCGATCCGCTTGGACATGGCCAGGTAGGCCTCGAAAAGCTGGTCCGGATCCTCGTAGCGGAAGCGCGGCTCGGTGCGCAGCCAGGTGAGGAAAGCCTGAAAATCGCCCTCGAAGCCGACCTCGTCGATGATGGCCTGCATCTCTCCGCGGATGCGTGCCACCTCGGCCAGGCCAAGCTGGTGAATCTGTTCCGGCGTCATGTCGGTGGTGGTGAAGTGGCGGGCACGGTTCTCGTACCAGGCCTTGCCGTCCGGCGTGTCGCTGATGCCAACGCTGTCCCGCGAAGCCGGCAGATAGCGCTCGACCAGGAAGGTCTCGAAGCGGCGGTAGGCCGGGATGATGCCCTGTTCGATGGCGGTGCGAGCGGCCTGCTGCAGTCGGACCCGGTCCTCCGGCGCGATGATGTCCGGCATCTCGAGGAAGGGCGCGTAATAGGGACTCTCGGCCGGGTCTGACACCAGCTGCTGGCGCACCTGATCGGGCAGGCGCTGCATGATGGCCCGGGGTTGGGTGCGACCCTCACGAGCTCCCTCCTCGAGGATGGCGATGGTCTGGTCCATGTAGGCCGGGAAGGCCTGCAGCCGGGCCAGCCAGTCCTCCCAGTCCGACTGCGACGTGAAGCGCAGGGTGTCGAGCAGCTCGTTTTCGGTCTGGATGCCGTCGCGCATGTTGACCGCATAGAGCCAGGGCTTGAACCGCGCGGCCTCGATGCGGTCGGTGAGTTGGTGCCGGAACAGGTCGTAGTTCAACTGGTCGTCAGGTCCCAGCGCCTCGCGCGGGATCGCTTCCAGTTCTGCCAGCAGGGCCAGGTTCTCGGCATGCCTGCCCGCAATGGCGGCGGGCGACAGGTCGGTCCATTGCCGGTTGTAGCGCTTGTCGCCGAGCGCGGAGGCCCAGGTCGGGTAATTGGCCATGCGCTGTTCCCACTCCTTGTCGAACAGGGC
>JAURMS010000221.1 GCA_030830595.1 Gammaproteobacteria bacterium
CCAGCCTTGAGCGCGACAATGGGGTCAATGAATTCCGCCAGGGGTATCTCGGAATAGTCCGGGTCACCGAGCCAGGTGCGCCGGTTGGCAGCCGCCCGCTTCATCACCTCCGCCAGCAGGTGCACCTCGGCCGCAGAGCCTGCACCCATGGCCTGCAAGTCATGAACCGAGAGCATGTTCAGCATTTGCACCAGCGTCGCGCCGCCGGCACTCGGGGGCGGCATGCTCAACACCCGGTAGCCGCGGTAATTGCCTGTCAAGGGCTCGCGCTCCACCACCCGGTAGGACGCCAAGTCTTCCAGCGTGATCAGGCCGCCCGCCGATTCCATTGCCGCAACGATCCGCTGCGCGAGCTCGCCCCGATAGAATGCTTCCACGCCATCCTTACTGATGAGGGCCAGGGAAGCCGCCAGATCGGGCTGCACGAGGCGCTCGCCTGCGACCCAATTCCGCTCCCCGGGAGGCAGGTAGGCCGCCGCGCTGGCCTCGAATCGCCGCAGCGTCTCTGAAGCCTCACCCAGGGCATAGGCGAGATCCTCAGAGATCTCGATCCCCTCTGTCGCCAAGGCCAGCGCGGGCGCCACCAGTTCGGGCCAGGGCAGAGAACCCCATCTCTGCCAGGCCTCATATAAACCGGCCACCGTACCCGGCACCGCCGCAGCCCGCGGCCCGTAGGTCAACGCCTCCCAATCCAGCTTGCCGTCCTCGCCCCTGAACAGGGCATCAGAACTGGCTTCAGGGGCCACGGATCGGTAGTCCAGAGCGATGGTCCGACCCTCCCCACCCAGATGGACCAGCATGAAGCCACCCCCGCCAAGGTTGCCGGCTCTTGGCAGCGTGACGGCCAGGGCAAAACCCATTGCCACGGCGGCATCAATGGCGTTTCCGCCCTGGGCCAGGACATCACGCCCGACCGCAGCGGCGAGGTCATTCTGCGCAACCACCATGCCATGGCGAGCGACCACTGGCTGATGGATCGAGGCGTAATTGATGATCGACTGGCGGGTCTGCGCCGCGGTGGGCAGGGCCACGAGCATCAAAGCCAGCGGCGCGACCAGGGAAGTCAGTACCCCGGGCAACAATCTTGGGCAGCGGTTTGGTCTTTGCATGCAAGATCGCTCGATAGACAACCAGTCCAGAGTGTACCCCGGTTGATCGTGGTCAATGCTTATGGTCGCCTGCGAGCCGCTCAACTATGGTGGCGCCTGCAGGGAATGGCAGGGGGATGACATGAAAGCGCAATTCCGTACCCGATGCGGGTTGATGGTGGCCTTGGTGCTGGCGCAGGCACCGGCGTTAGCCGAGGTCATCACGACCCAACTGGGCTTTACCCCGGACGACCCCAAGTCTGCCGTACTGACCGTAGCCTCTGGCAGCAGCGTGATCCCGAGCTTCGAGGTGGTGCTGGCAGAAGACGTCACTCAGGTGCTACACCGCGGCGAAGCCAGCCAGGTACTCGCCTACCCCGCCCACTGGATAGGCTCTGACCTGCTGGGCGACACCTATCACCTGGACTTCTCGGCAGCCGAACTGCCTGCAGGCCGCTACCGCATTCGTAGCCAGGGTCAATGGTCGGCGCCCTTTCAGGTTACTGACTCCATCTATGACCTCAGGGCCATGGATCCCCTGGGATTTTTCCGAATTCAGGGGTCGGCGGTTGGTGTCACCTGGGCCTCGCTCGATGGCATTCAAGGCGGTCACGGACCGGATCACCTCGATGATGCAAGGCAGGCCACGCGCAAGGATCGCGGGGGTGGCGATGCCGCACTGATCGAGCAAGACCTGTTGCAGTTGCCGGGTGGCCGAATCGACGTCTCCGGCGGCTGGTCCGACGCCGGCGATTACAACAAGTACATGGGCAACACCCCTTGGGCAGCCTATCTGCTGCTGCTGACGGCCGAGGAGCGGCCAGGCTATTGGTCAGGATCGGACACGGATGGCAACGGCGAGCCGGACTTGCAGCAGGTGACGCGTCACGCGCTCGACTGGATGCTGAAAATGCAGCACATTGACGGCTCTACCTATGAGCGGGTCTTTAGTGGCTATTCCGCCGCCTTCGATGGCCGGCCTGACTTGGCTACCGATAATCGTATCGGCACCCGCGACGATCGCCCCCTGGACACCGATCGTTACGCCGACATCACGGCGAAGTCGGCTTACGCGTGGGCCGTGGGCTACCGGGTGCTCGGCGACACGCGCTACCTGGAAGCGGCCCGACGGGCATGGCAGTGGGCCTATGACCATCCAGCGCAGGTCAAGGACCAGGCCTACGGCGGGGGACTGTACTTTGGCGATCTCGAGATGGGCCTTGCACTCGGGGCCCTCGAGTTGCACCGTGCCGAACTGGCCGAGGATGGCAGCGCAGATCCACGCTATATGGGCTATGCAACCCAGCGGGTGGCCGCTCATCTTCGCTCGGGTGACTGGACCAACCCCAGCGCCTGGGACTTTCACGGCTCGATGGTGCTGCAGCGCTATTTCGAGTTCGCCTCCAGCGAGGATCGCCAGCGCATCCTGGACCAGCTGGGGGGTCGTCGTGACTGGTCGCGCAACCGCCAACTGACCAATGCTTGGCGCTTCAATGACGAGGCCGTCTACGGTGGCTTCGGCCAGAATGATCTTTCCACGGCGGGTGCCTGGGATGCCCTCTGGCTGTTCGCCCAGACAGGGCAGCGCTCGTACTATGACTATGCGGTGGATCAGATGGCCTGGGTATTCGGGCGCAATCCATTTGGTGAATCGTGGCTTGCTTCCGGGCAGGTGAGCGAATACACGCGCGTACCTCACTGGCGCGCCACCGGTAAGCGGGCCATTGAGGGCGTGGTGGTACCTGGCGCGGCGGACATGAACGGCAACGGACTGCCCGATTATGCAGACACTGGCGAGTGGTTCTACGCCGAGCCCACCATCAACCAGCAGGCGATGTTCGTTCGCACCATGACGGAGCTTTTTCACGCCTCCGGCGGCAGTTCAGGCCCGCCCCCCAACCTGCCTCCGACGCTTAACGTGTTGTCCCCAACGGCTGGACTGGTGGCCACCGGGTCGCTTGACCTGCTGGTGACCGCCACCGACACCGATGGCGTGACCTCGGTGACCTACAGCCTCGACGGCGGCCCCGCAAGCTCGCTCGCGCCGCTGGGAAGCGACCGCTACGGTACCGTGCTCGATAGCCTCTTGATGACTGACGGCCTCCACGAACTGACATTTCTGGCTACCGACGCCGGCAGCCGCGAAGCCCGAGTCACCGTGTCCTTCAGCGTCCGCAACTCCGCCCAGGAGGCAATGCATGTGGGCGACATGGAGGTCACCATCGCGCGTAAGGGCAAGAGCCGTGTCCAGGGCATCTGCCGGATCAGGGTTATCGATTCCTTCGGGATGCCGGTACCCGGCGCCACGGTGAACGGCGGCTGGTCGGGCGCGGCGACTGACACCTTCAACGTCATGACGGACAGCGACGGCTGGGCGATCGATTACTCCAACTCCGCGATCCTGGCATCCGGATCGCGCTTCACCTGCAGCGTCGATGGCCTCGGCCTGGCGGGTTGGGTCTACGATGCGTCGGCCAATGAACTGGACAGCCTGACAACCATCGTACCGTGAGGGTGACTGGCCGGGCCCTGATCCATTCTCGATCACGGCCGCCGGCGTGTTCGCCAGCCGGCCGTGCGCCGTCAGTGGGAAGCGCGCCGGATGCCGAAGGGTTGGCGGACATAACAGCAACCAGAGTTGGAGAGCGGTCACAATCCTAGTAAATATCCCTATCCATCCAGGCACGCCAGGTTGTTATGCTTTCAGCGCGATGGGGTATTGGCACCAAATTGGTGCGCAGTCGGAATGTTCGTACCGGGGGCCTTCACTTGTTGCGCATGCTCGTCATTATCGTCGTCCTCGGCGCCGTGGCGTTGGGCGGTTGTGGCCGGACGGACTTGCCGACCTCACCCCCTCAGACCGCCAGCAACCTGCCATCAGGCAAATCCACGCCCTCCGGGGTGGAGCTATCGACTGCGACGGCCGCAATCACCGTCTCCTCGACCGTGGTGGGCACCACCCCGGAAGTTCTCGGCTACAACCTGGCCCATACCCTCACTGATTCAAACGTTCGTGACTGGTGGCGCTATTCGGGTGTGAAGGCCGCGAGGGTTTTCCTGAGTGCCTCCGACATTGAGGCTACTGACGATCTAGTCGGCACCGGTGACGGTGTTGGGAGCCAGTCCGCTTTTGAGGCGCGTCGGGCTGCCTTGCGCGCCAACGCCGCCGATCCGGCTCAGGCACTGGATAGCCAGTACGTCAACTGGTCCCAATTCGAAATCGGCTATTCAACCATGGCTTCGGGTAACAACCGATTTGTGGTCAATCAAGCCTTCCCCATGCTGCGCGGTCTCGGTGTCGACATACTGGTGAATGTCACCGCGTCTCCCTCCCGCTTCCCACTGGGCGGATCGACCGACTATGCAAATCTCTGGGAGCTCTGGCAGCATTACTACGCGCAGGCTTTCATGTTGAGCCGAGATTACCAAGTCCGTCGCTTCAGCATGTTCAACGAGCCTAACGGATGGTCACCAGCCATCACGGTCGAAGACTGGGCGCTACGCCTACGGGTCTGCTCGGACGCCATCCAGTCTGCCGTCGCAGACATGAACTCCCGCTATGGTCGTGCGCTCTCCGTGGAAGTGCTGGCTCCCAATACGGCCAATGGCGCCACCAAGTATGACGATCCCGCAGACTATTGGGGCCGACAGGCGATAACGGAACGCGGTCAGGGCATCTGGTCGGTCGCGCCTCCTGATTGGTCCAACCTGCATGTGTACAACTACCAGAAGTACAGCATGCTTACGGACTCAACCGCCACGAGCAGCGGTTACGTGAACGACTTTGATGACCTCCGGTCGAAAATCGCCGCTGACATGAGTGGCACGCCCCTGCCGCTGGCCCTCACTGAATACAACGTTCGTACTGGTCTCAACTACGACGGTCGGGTGGAGACAGCGGATTCCCCGTCGGACTACGTGGCACTCGGGGCCAACAGCATCGCCCTGGCCGAGCGCGGTGCCCGGCAGCTGTATTTGTTCAAGTTCGGCATGACCGAGCGCGCTTCCCCGACCAATTATCCGGTAGCCAAGAACGGTACGCACTATGTCCAGAATTCAACTGCTGGCGTAAACAATTACGGCGGCTCAGCCGCCACTGCGGAAGTGTATCGGTTGTTCGTCAAGGCCGCCGGACAGAGTCGCGAACGTCTGCAATTCTCGAGCACGCTTGGCAACGACGTGCGCATCCAGGTCACGCGCGATACCACCACCGGCGCCATCCATGTCTTCGTTGCCAACCGCAACACCACTGCTGTCACCTTTGACGTCGACCTGGCTGCCCTCGCTGTCGATGAGGGTAGCCTCGTGACCGTCGAGGAAGTCAGCGAAGTCACCCGCGGAGCGGTTGCCCTGTTCACAACCGTCAACAGCGGGCGTATTCCCGCGCTTTCCATGCCGGCGCAATCCGTCCGGCTATTTTCGATTTACGATGGCGCGACGACGGCGCCCACCCAGGTGGTTGCAGCAGAGGATGCGGTCCTGCGCGATGGATCGAAGGGGCGTAGGGTAACGGGATCTACCACCAACCCGTTGTTGATGCGTGCAGACGGCACCACCTCCGGACGCCGCGTGAGCCTATTGAAATTCGCGGTGCCCACCTACTGGAACGGCACCCATCGGGTCCTGCTGGTCCTGAACGCCTCCACCACCTCCGGCAACACACCGATCCAGGCACACCTCTACGGGCTCCATGACGACAGTTGGAACGAGGCTTCCATCACCTTTGCCGGGCTCAACACTGCTCTTCTCCAGAACGTCGGCTCCGGCAGTTTGATCGCCAACAACGTGGTGGCCAACCAGGGGTCAACGACAGAGATCCTGGGTCAACTGGTCGCGAACTCGACGACCCGTGAGGACAAGGTCGTTGACGTAACTGATTTCATCATTCGCCAGTCAGATGGTTACGCTTCCTTCCTGTTGGTCCAGGACCATCGTTGGGACGTGAAATTGCCGGAGAAGACCGCCGGTGATATCCAGCCGGCCGGGATCGCAATCACTTCCCGCGAGGGCTCGACTAAGCCCAGATTGCTGATCTACGGGGGCGCAGTGGTCGGAACTGCCCCCACGATCGTCCAACAGCCCTCGGCTCAAACCGTAGTGGCGGGCAACTCGGCCACGTTCGCCGTACAGGCAGCCGGCGACCCGCCCTTCACCTACCAGTGGCGAAAGGACGGCACGGCGATTGCCGGTGCCTCCGCAGCCAGCTACGTTATTGCCGCGACAACTTCCGCAGACGGTGGAAATTACTCGGTAGTGGTTACCAACCCCTACGGCACCGTCATCAGCGCCAGCGCCACCCTTACAGTGACCTCCTCTACGGGTACGCCGATCGTTGCAGAATTCGAGAATCTAGCCAGGGCGGCGAGTTCAGGGGATGCGATCCGTATCGAAAAGGACGCCAAGGCCTCGGGGGGCAAGAGCCTGCTGTTCCGAGCCTCATCGGTCGGCGACTACCTCACCCTCGCCCTCGACGTGCCGACAGCCGGCAGCTACGCCGTTTCTTTTACCGCCAAGATGCAGAGTGACCGTGGCATTTTCCAGTTGAAGGTGGCAGATACATTGGCCGGACCCTACCTGGAGGTAGATACCCCAAAGGACGAATACCGTTCCTCCATCACCTTCGGGTCGGTAGGCGCTTTCACCCAGAGAGTCATTTTCACGACCCCGGGAACCAAGTACCTGCGCTTCGAGGTCACCGGCCGCAACGTACAGAGCAGCGGCTACTACCTGAGCCTCGACAAGCTGACCCTGACGCCCTGATACCGTGGCCGGTGACCCAAGGCTCCTCTATACTTATTAGCCTTTCTCCACCAAGGTACGCGCTGGATGTCCACGCCCGCCGTGAAACCCCGCATCGTGGTCGTCGGCGGCGGCGCGGGGGGGCTGGAGCTGGTCACCCGCCTCGGTAACCGGCTGGGTCGCAAAGGCAAGGCCGAGATCATCCTGATCGAGCGCGGGCGCACTCATTTCTGGAAGCCGCACCTGCACGAGCTGGCGGCCGGCACCATGGACCTCGATGTCCACGAACTTGACTACCTTGCCCAGTCGCACTGGCACGGCTTTCGCTACCTCTACGGCGAGATGATCGGCCTCGACCGCGAGGCGCGCGAGGTGCTGGTGAGCCCCATGCGTGACGAGCGCGGCACCGAGATCGTCCCTGAAAGGCGCATCAGCTATGACTGGCTGGTGATTGCAGTGGGCAGCAAGGTCAACGACTTCGGCACGCCTGGTGTGGCCGAGCACGCGGTGGTGCTGGAAAATTCCCAGCAGGCCGATCGTTTTCACACCCGGCTCGTCAACGCCTTCCTCAGGGCGCATGCTCGCGAGCAACCCATGCAGCCAGGTCAGCTGCACGTCGCCATCGTCGGCGCCGGCGCCACCGGCACCGAACTGGCAGCTGAGCTGCATAACGCCACCCGTGCGCTGGTGTCCTTCGGGCTCGACAGAATCGACCCCGACAAGCACATTCGCCTGCACCTGATCGAGGCCGCGCCGCGCATCCTGCCCGCCCTGCCTGAGCGTATTTCGGTGGCCGCCGATCGCATGCTGCGTGGGCTCGACGTCCAGATCCATGTCAATGCCCGGGTCGCCGAGGTGCTGCCGGATGGCCTGCGGCTGGCTGATGGCACGCCCATCCCTGCAGAGTTCGTGGTCTGGGCAGCAGGCGTCAAGGGACCCGCCTTCCTGCGTGAGTGCAGCCTGCAGGTCAACGCCCTGAACCAGATCCTGGTCAAGCCCACATTGCAGTCATTCGATGACCCTCAGGTCTTTGCGATGGGTGACTGCGCGGCGGTACCGTGGCCTGGTCACGAACCCCGCAATGTCCCACCCAGAGCCCAGGCTGCCCACCAGCAGGCCAGCCACCTTTACGGCAGCCTGCGCCGCCTGCTGGCCGGACGAGAGCCACTTCCATGGCGCTATCGTGACTTTGGCTCGCTGGTGTCCCTCGGTACCTACACCACGGTCGGTAACCTGATGGCCAACTTCTCGCGAGGCGATATATGGCTGGAGGGCACTTTTGCTCGCTGGATGTACCTTTCGCTGTACAAGATGCACGAAGTGGCTTTACACGGCTTCTGGAAAACGGCCTTGGCCACGCTCGGCCGCACCATCTCTCGACAGACGGTACCGCGGGTCAAACTGCACTGACGAAAGTCAGGCCTGTGGTGGCTCGGCATCCGGCTGGCGCTCGGGCGCGGCGCGCTGGAAGGCCGGGATCTCGCTGCAAAGACGTTCAATCCGGGTGATGTTGGGGTAACTCGCCGGATCTACTCCAAAACGGCGCGCGGCATAGCACTGGGGAATGAGACAG
>JAURMS010000222.1 GCA_030830595.1 Gammaproteobacteria bacterium
AGCTGGCCGCGCGGCATATCGGCGACCGCCAACTGCCGGACAAGGCGATCGACGTCGTGGACGAGGCAGGGGCGGCCACCCGCCTGAAGCCCGCCGAGTCGCGTCCCGAGAAAGTGGATGTCGGGCAGGTGGAGGCGGTCGTCGCCCGTATCGCCCGCATCCCCCCGGCCAACGTGTCCCTGTCGGACCGCGAGGTGCTGCGTAACCTCGATCGCACCCTCAAGCTGGTCATCTACGGCCAGGATCCGGCGATCGACGCCCTCTGTTCGGCCATCCGCATGGCCCGCGCGGGGCTGGGGGCCGAGGCCAAGCCGGTAGGCTCCTTCCTCTTCGCCGGGCCGACCGGCGTCGGCAAGACCGAGGTCACCCGGCAGTTAGCCATTGCCCTGGGCGTGGAATTCCTGCGTTTCGACATGTCCGAGTACATGGAGCGCCATACGGTCTCCCGCCTGATCGGTGCGCCCCCGGGCTACGTCGGCTTCGACCAGGGCGGCTTGCTGACCGAAGCGGTCAGCAAGCACCCGCACAGCGTGCTGCTGCTCGATGAGATCGAGAAGGCCCATCCGGACGTGTTCAACCTCCTGCTGCAGGTCATGGACCATGGCACGCTGACCGACAACAACGGCCGCAAGGCCGACTTCCGTCATGTGATCATCGTCATGACCACCAACGCCGGGGCTTTTGAGATCAGCCGGCCGGGCATCGGCTTCGCGCCCCAGGACCATGCCAGCGACGGCATGGAGGCCATCCGCAGGATGTTTTCACCCGAGTTCCGCAACCGCCTGGATGCCGTGATCCAGTTCCAGGCGCTCGAGCGGCGAGTCATCGAGCGGGTGGTGGACAAGTTGCTGCTGGAGGTCGAGGCGCAGCTCGAGGCGAAGGGCGTGTCGCTCACCGTCGACGAGGACGCGCGGTCCTGGCTTGGGGTGCGCGGCTACGATCCGAAGATGGGGGCGAGGCCCATGGCGCGGGTCATCCAGGAGCACATCAAGCGTCCGCTGGCCGAGGAGTTGCTGTTCGGCAAGCTGGCGGATGGAGGCAGTGTCAGGGTAACTCTGGATAAGTCGGGCGATTCGCTCGCACTGCACTGCAAGCCGGCACGGGAGCCGGAACTGATCACCCAGCAGTAAAGGGTTCGCTCAGCGCTCGCGGTAGACGATTCGGCCCTTGGTGAGGTCGTAGGGCGTCATTTCGACTGTCACCTTGTCGCCCGTCAGGATGCGAATGTAGTTTTTGCGCATCTTGCCGGAAATATGGGCGGTCACCACGTGTCCGTTGGCCAGTTTGACCCGGAACGTCGTGTTGGGGAGGGTATCAACCACTTCCCCATCCATCTGGATTGCGTCTTCTTTGCTCATCCGATCCTGTCGGCGACTTCAGCCGCGCGGATTCTGCACGACCCGGCCGCTGATCGCAATCGGATTACCCACAGGCCAGCGCGAACCCTCCTCACGGCACCATCTCTCCAAGAGCCCCTCGAAGGTCCTGCGCGGCACCAGGCGGCTGCCCAGCGACTCCAGATGAGGGTTCTGCATCTGGCAGTCGATCAGCTCGATGTGGTGCTCCCGAGACAGTTCGACCAGGCCGGCGAGGGCCGCCTTGGAGGCATCGCTCCGCCGGCTGAACATGGATTCCCCGAAGAACACGCCCCCCAGGCACACCCCGTAGAGACCGCCCACCAGTTCGCCGTCCTGCCATGACTCCACCGAATGAGCATGGCCGAGCGCGTGCAGGGCCTCATACGCGGCGGTCATGGAGCGGGTGATCCAGGTGCCGGGATCCCGCCGGGGCACGGTGGCACAGGCTCGAACCACCTCGCCGAAGGCAGCATCCACCCGTAACTCGAAATCCCCCCGCCGCAGCCGTTTGTCCAGGCTGCGGGCGCAGCGGAACTCGGCGGGTAGCAGGATCGCCCGGGGATCCGGGCTCCACCACAAGATGGGCTGGCCGCTGGCGAACCACGGAAAGATGCCGCGGCGGTAGGCGGCGAGCAGCCAATCCGGACGCAGTGAACCACCCGCGGCCAGGAGGCCGTTGGGATCCTCGAGGGCCATCCCCGTCGGTGGGAGGGCCTCGGGACCGTCGTCTTCAGCGAGGATGCAGAGCCGATCCATCGACGCTCAGCACCGAGGATTCGAGGTCGCGGCGGAATGGCACGTGATCCTCCGCAGCCTGTAGGTAGGCTTCGATATGCTGCCGCTCCCGGGCGAGGTAAGCGGCCACCGCCTCGGCGAAGGCCGGATGAGCAAGTCGGTGCGCCGACCAGACCGGCGTGGGCCGGAAGCCCCGGGCAATCTTGTGCTCTCCCTGCGTGCCGGGCTCGAAGCGGGACAGGCCCTCGCGAATGCAGTACTCAACACCCTGGTGGTAACAGGTCTCGAAATGCAGGCTGTGATACAGGCCGGTCGAGCCCCAGTAGCGGCCGTAGAGGGTGTCCTCCCCGCGCAGGAAAATAGCCACCGCCACGGCCTCGCCGTGATGCATGGCCAGTTTGATCATCAGTTGCCCCGGCAGGTTCCGGGCCAGTCGGCGGAAGAAGTCGAGCGTGAAATAGGGCGGGTTGCCGCGGGCAAGGAAGGTGGAGGCGTGCAGGGCGTAAACCGTCTCCAACATGGAGCGATCCAGGTCGCCGCCGTGCAGTTCCACCATCTGGATACCCTGCTCGGTGACCCGCCGCCGCTCACGTCGGGCTTTCTTGCGCTTTTCCGCGCTGAATTCCGCCAGGAAATCCTCGAACTCACTATAGCCCCGGTTGTGCCAGTGGAACTGGCAATCCAGCCTCGACAGGAAGCCCCGTTCCTCGAGCCATGCTCGTTGCCCGGGCTCCACGAACAGGCAGTGCACGGAACTGGCCCCGAGTTCCCGGCGCAGTGAGTCCGCGCCCTCTAACAGCAGCTCGCTGATGCGCGCTGCGGGGGCGCCCGACTTAACCAGCAGCCTGGGGCCGGTGGCGGGCGTGAACGGGCTGGCCGCCACCAGCTTGGGGTAGTAGGGCAGGCCGTGCTCGGCGTAGGCACGAGCCCAGGCAAAGTCGAAGACGAACTCGCCCCAGGAATGGTCCTTCTCGTACAGCGGCATGGCCCCGACGAGCGATCCGGACTCCTCCAGCACGAGGTGCCGGGGTCGCCAGCCGGTGTTCGCCACGGCGGAGCCGGAGGCTTCTGCAGCGAGCAGGAACTCGTGCCGCAAAAAGGGCCGTCCGCCGAGGTCGAGCGCGTTCCACGCCGAGGCGCTGACTTCCGTGATGCTGTCGAGGACCTTGAGCCGCAATGGGCGGCCTCAGCCCGCGTCGTCCAGCTGCTCGAGATAGCGGTCAGCGTCGAGTGCCGCCATGCAACCTGTGCCCGCCGAGGTAATGGCTTGCCGATAGACGTGGTCGGCCACGTCCCCGGCTGCGAACACACCCGGGATGCTGGTCTCCGTTGCCAACCCGTGGAGCCCGGTCCGAACCTGGATGTAGCCTCCCTTCATGTCCAGCTGCCCCTCGAAGATGCCGGTGTTGGGAGTGTGGCCCACGGCGATGAACAAACCGGGTACCTCGAGCTCCCGCAGGCCTCCGTCCGTGGTGCTCTTCAGGCGCACACCGGTCACGCCGGCGTCGTTGCCCAGCACCTCGGCAACCTCGTGGTTCCACAGCAGGGTCACCTTGCCGGCCTCGGCCTGCGCGAACAGCCGGTCCTGAAGGATCTTCTCGGCCCGCAGGCGGTCACGCCGGTGGACCAGGGTCACGTGTGAGGCAATGTTGGCCAGGTAGAGGGCTTCCTCGACCGCCGTGTTCCCACCGCCGACAATGGCCACCGGCTGGTCGCGGTAGAAAAATCCATCGCAGGTGGCGCAGGCCGAGACGCCGCGGCCCCGAAAAGCCGTTTCTGAGTCCAGTCCGAGGTAGCGGGCCGAGGCACCGGTGGCGATGATCAGGGCATCACAGGTGTAGGTGCCCGCATCGCCCGTGAGCCGGAACGGCCGCTGGCCCAGTTCCACGGTGTGAATCTGGTCGAGTTCCATCTGCACGCCGAAGCGTTCCGCATGACGGCGCATGCGATCCATCAGGTCCGGCCCCAGCAGGCCTTCGACGTCGCCGGGCCAGTTGTCGACTTCGGTAGTGGTCATCAACTGTCCGCCCTGTTCGAGGCCGGTGATGAGCAGCGGCGAGCGGTTGGCCCTAGCTGCGTAGATGGCGGCGGTGTAACCAGCCGGGCCGGAACCAAGGATCGCGAGTCGGGTGTGTCGGGGCGTGCTCATGTATAGTCTCCGCAAAACAGCCGGTCATCCTAGGGGAACCCGCCCGATGAATAAAGTTCCCGGGCTTGTGATTGGCGTTTTGGTTAAGTAATCTATTAAATTCAAGAATTTGGGATTATTTCCTCAACCTGACTGAGAGGTCTTGGTGGCGCGCGCCGAAACCCAGACGAACCAAGAAAACGCTGCGCTGGACCCGAAGACGCTGCGGGGCCTCCGGGAGGCAGCCGCCGTAGTCGTTGGAGCCCTCGCGCTGGTCCTGTTACTGGCGCTGGCCAGCTACGATCCGGCCGACCCGAGCTTCAGCTACACGGGGGAGCCCGGGCAGGCCAGTAACCTGATCGGGCAAGGCGGCGCACTGGTGGCCGACATCCTGTTCATGCTGTTCGGCCTGCCGGCTTTCCTGCTGCCCCTCGCCCTGGGCTACGCGGTGATGCTGCTGGTGAGCCGGCGGGATGCGCCGCTCGGTCGCAGCACCGGCCTGGCCATCCGCGTCGCCGGGATCGCGCTGGCCATGGCCTCCAGTTGCGGTTTGGCCGCGCTGCACTGGGAGCCGGGGGTCCTGCAGTCCAGCGCCGGGGGTGTGTTGGGCATCCTGGTGGGGGAGTCGCTGGCCGGTGGCGTGTCATTTCTCGGCGCCACCCTGATGCTCCTCGCCGTCTGGTTCGCGAGCGTGCAATTGTTTTCAGGGGTCTCCTGGCTGACGGTGATGGACGTGATCGGCGCCGGCGTGCTGTCGCTGCATGCCAAGGTCATCGGCCGCATCCACGCCGCGCGTGATCAGGCCCAGGGGCGTGAGGCGAGGGACCAGCGCGAGGCCAGCGTCAAGGCCGGCAAACGCAAGTCATCGCAGCGAGTGGCGCCCCGCATCGAGCCGCCCGCGCCAGCCGTGCCTGAAAAAAGCGAGCGCGTGGAGAAGGAGCGGCAGGCCTCGCTGTTCACCCGCTCCGCGCCCGGCGAGTTGCCGGCCCTGAACCTGCTGGACGACCCTGGCGCGCGCGAAGCGGGTTATTCGGAGGAAGCGCTGGAAGCCATGTCCCGCCTGGTCGAGATCAAGCTGAAGGATTTCGGGGTCGAGGTCGAGGTGGTGGCCGTCCAGCCCGGTCCGGTCGTCACCCGCTTCGAACTGAAGCCGGCGCCCGGCGTCAAGGTGAGCCAGATCAGCAACCTGTCCAAGGACTTGGCCCGTGCGCTCTCGGCAATCAGCGTGCGCGTGGTCGAGGTCATCCCGGGCAAGTCGGTGGTCGGCCTCGAGATACCCAACGAGAGTCGTGAGGTGGTCACGCTCGGTGAGATCGTCAAGTCCAAGGCCTACGACGAACTGGGTTCGCCACTGGCGCTGGCGCTGGGCAAGGACATCGGGGGTGCCCCGGTGGTGGCCGACCTGGCCCGCATGCCGCACCTGCTGATTGCCGGTACCACCGGCTCGGGCAAGTCGGTGGCGATCAACGCCATGGTGCTGTCGCTGCTCTACAAGGCCACGGCCGAGCAAGTGCGGCTGATCATGGTCGATCCCAAGATGCTCGAGCTGTCGGTGTACGAGGGCATCCCGCACCTGCTGGCGCCGGTGGTCACCGACATGAAGCAGGCTGGCAACGCGCTGCGCTGGTGCGTCGCCGAGATGGAGCGCCGCTATCAACTGATGGCCGCACTCGGCGTGCGCAACCTCGCGGGCATGAACCGCAAGATTCGCGATTCGGAGGAGGCTGGCAAGCCCCTGGTCGACCCGCTGGTCGAAAGCCTGTTCCGGCAGGGCAAATATCAGGGCGACATTCCTGTGCTGAGTGAAGCGCCCTATATCGTGGTGGTCATCGACGAGCTCGCCGACCTCATGATGATCGTGGGCAAGAAGGTCGAGGAGTTGATTGCGCGCCTCGCCCAGAAGGCGCGCGCCTCGGGCATCCACCTGATCCTGGCCACCCAACGCCCGTCGGTGGACGTGATCACCGGCCTGATCAAGGCCAACATACCGACCCGTATCGCCTTCCAGGTCTCGGCCAAGGTCGATTCCCGGACCATCCTTGACCAGAGCGGCGCCGAGTCGCTGCTGGGACACGGCGACATGCTCTACATGCCGCCCGGGACCTCCGTGCCCACGCGCGTCCATGGGGCCTTCGTGTCCGACCAGGAAGTGCATCGGGTGGTGGATTCCCTGCGCCACGGATCCGCGCCGGTCTACCTCGACGAAGTGCTCTCCGGGCCGACCGGTCCCGTGCCGGGACTGCCGGGCGAGGAGGGTGAAGGGAGTGGCGAGGGTGATCCCGAGCAGGACCCGCTCTATGACGAGGCCGTGAAGGTCGTGCTCGAAACCCGCAAGGCGTCGGTGTCCGGCGTGCAGCGTCGCCTCAAGATCGGCTACAACCGGGCCGCGCGGATGGTCGAGGCCATGGAGAGTGCCGGGCTGGTCGGGCCGCTGCAGCCCAACGGCAGTCGGGAAGTGCTCATCGACGCGCCGGCGGAGGATTGATGACGCTGCGCCGCGCGTGGATCGCCGTTCAGGCAGCCTGGCTGCTGTCCGTCTCCGGGGCGGCTGCGGGGCTGGATCTCGACCAACAGTTGGGTGCGATCAAGTCACTGCGCGGCGACTTCGTCCAGGAGGTGAGGGACTCGCGGGGCGCACTGAAGGAGAGGGCCGAGGGTCGTTTTGCCCTGGCGCGCCCTGGTCGCTTCGATTGGCATTACCAGACACCTGCTGAACAGCGACTGGTCAGCGATGGCACCACCGTGTGGTTGTACGACGTCGACCTCGAGCAGGTGACCCGGCGTCAGCTGGGCGAGGCGCTCGGCGCAACGCCGCTTGCCTTGCTGGCCGGTACCGGCAAGGTGAGCGCGACGCATCGGGTGGAGCCACTGCCGACCCAGGCCGGGCTCGATTGGGTGCGCCTGGTGCCGCTGGCGCCCGACGCCGAGTTCACCGAGGTGCTGATGGCCTTTCGTGACCAGGTCCCTGCCGTCATGCAGCTGCATGATCGGCTCGGGCAGAAGACGGTCATCACCCTCCTGCGTGTGGAACTCAACGCCCGCATTCCCGAGAACACTTTCCAGTTCGTGCCTCCGGCGGGTGTCGACGTGATCGGGCTTGGAGGCGCTTGAGGATGCTTGATCTCGCCCGGCGTGGCTGGTGGGTGCTGGGGGCGGTGGCCATCATCCTCCTCATCCTCACCGGCAGCCTGCTGCCCCTCCCTGAAATGGGTGGCCTCAATTCCAACGACAAGCTCAACCATGCGGCAGCCTATGCCGCCCTCATGTTCTGGACCGTCGGCATGCTGCGTCGGGCCTGGTATGTCGTAGCCTGGGCGGGCGTGGTGACACTGGGGGGCAGCGTGGAACTGGTTCAGGCCCTGATGGGACTTGGGCGACACGCCGATTGGTACGACTTTTTCGCCAACCTGCTGGGCGCCAGCCTGATGCTGATGCTGGCCTGGGCCGGCCTGGGTGGCTGGGCCTGCCGCGTCGAGCGGGCGCTGGGACTGACCGGGGAGTCATGATGCCCTCACGTCAGGCCAGCCTGTTGCCTGGGTCTGCCTCGCCTTGGCGACCCCTGGCCGATCGCATGCGCCCGAGGACGCTGGCCGAGGTGGTTGGCCAGACCCAACTGCTCGGCGAGGGCAGGCCACTGGCCAGGCTGGGCAGTGCGGGGACGGCGCACTCCATGATTTTCTGGGGCCCGCCTGGAACCGGCAAGACCACCCTGGCGAGGCTGGTGGCTGCCAGTTGCGGCCTACGCTTCGAGTCGCTCTCCGCCGTCTTGTCCGGCGTGAAGGAAGTGCGTCAGGTGGTCGAAACGGCTCGTGTGGAACGTCAGGCCGATGGACAACCCACCGTGTTGTTCCTGGACGAGGTCCACCGGTTCAACAAGTCGCAGCAGGACACCTTCCTGCCCTTCGTGGAGGACGGTACGCTGATCTTCATCGGTGCCACCACGGAGAATCCTTCCTTCGAGGTCAACTCGGCGCTGCTGTCCCGGGCTCGGGTCTACGTGCTGAAGTCGCTGTCGGCCGTGGAGATCACCGGATTGCTCCAGCGCGCGCTGCAGGATACCGAGCGCGGGCTGGGCGGCGACTCATGGACGATCGAGCCGGGCGTGCTGGAGTTTCTCGCCGAGGCCGCCGACGGCGATGCCCGTCGGGCGCTGGGTTTGCTGGAAATTGCCGCCGACCTGGCGCCGGCCGATGACGGCGCGGGCCGCCGTTTGACGCTCGAGTCGGTACAGGCAGTCGCCGGCGAGGGACTGCGCCGCTTCGACAAGCAGGGCGAGCAGTTCTACGACCAGATCTCGGCCCTGCACAAGGCCGTCCGCGGCAGCGACCCGGATGCGGCACTCTACTGGTTGGCGCGCATGCTGGACGGGGGCTGCGATCCGACCTACCTGGCGCGACGCATCACCCGCATGGCCATCGAAGACGTGGGCAACGCAGATCCTCGTGCGCTGGCCCTGGCCATGGATGCCTGGCAGGCGCACGAGCGCATGGGCAGCCCGGAGGCTGATCTTGCGCTGGCCCAGGCGGTCGTGTTCATGGCCTGCGCGGCCAAGAGCAATGCGGTCTACGAGGCGCTCTCGGCTGCCCGCGAGGACGTCCGGCAGCACGGTACGCTTGAGGTGCCACTACACCTGCGTAATGCCCCCACCCGCTTGATGAAGGACCTCGGTTACGGCGCGGGTTATCGCTACGATCATGCTGAAGCGGGAGGCCTTGCCGAGGGCCAGACTTATTTTCCAGAGGCACTGGGGCAGCGCACTTATTATCATCCTGCGCCGCGCGGCCTGGAAATCCGTATCGCTGAGGCGCTTCAGCGCGCCCGTGCGGCGCGGCGTGGAACGGGGTCAGGCGAGTGATGACCTTGCAGAATGCCGCCGCAGTCGCCCTGGGAAGTGCCTTGGGTGGCGTGGCCCGATTTGGGTTCGGGGAACTCGCCACGGTGTGGCTTGGCAGGCTGTTCCCCTGGGGCACGCTGGGCGTCAACGTGCTGGGGAGTATCGCGATCGGCATGGCCTGGGTCCTGTTGGCTGACCGCACGGGCCATGCAGAGGCCTGGCGTTATTTCTGGGTGGTCGGCGTGCTGGGTGGGTTCACGACTTTTTCCAGCTTCTCGCTGGAGACCCTTTGGCTGGGCGAGCAGTACGGTCCGTTGCGGGCCGGCTTTTATGTGATGGCCAGTGTGTCGCTGTGCCTGACCGGGGCGTGGGCGGGTCTCGCCTGGGGTCGTTATATGCTTGGCGGAATCTCTTCGGGAGGATGACGGGTGCTGGATATCAGGATGTTCAGGAATGACCTGGATGCGGTGTGCGCAGGGCTCGGCCGGCGCGGACTCAAGTTCGATCGCGAGTCCTTCCTTGCCCTCGAGGCGCGCCGCAAGGCCCTGCAGGTCGAGGCCGATCGCCTGCGCAATGATCGCAACACCCGCTCCAAGGCCATAGGCCAGGCCAAGGGTCGCGGTGAGGACATCGCGCCACTGTTGGCGGAGGTGGAAAACCTGGGTACCGAGATGAAGGCGGCGGAAGAGGGGCTGCTCGCCGTACAGGGCGAATTGGATGCCCTGTTGCTCGCCCTGCCCAACCTGCCGCATGCCTCGGTGCCGGATGGTGCCGATGAAGCGGATAACGCCGAGCTACGACGCTGGGGTGAACCGGTGGCGCTGGGCTTTGAGCCCCTAGACCATGTCAGCCTGGGGGAGGGCCTCGGTGGGCTCGACTTCGAGGTCGCCGGGCGCCTGTCCGGTGCGCGCTTTGCGGTGATGCGTGCCGGCATGGCACGCCTGCATCGTGCGCTCGCGCAGTTCATGCTCGACCTGCACGTCGGTGAGCATGGCTACACCGAGGTCTATGTGCCCTATCTGGTGAATCGGCAAGCCTTGACCGGCACCGGTCAGCTGCCGAAATTCGAGGAAGACCTGTTCGCGTTGAGTGGGGAGCGGGAGCTGTACCTGATCCCCACGGCCGAGGTGCCACTCACCAACCTGGTCTCCGGTCGCATCGTCGAGGATGCGGAGCTGCCACTGCGGCTGGTGGCCCACACGCCCTGTTTCCGTTCCGAGGCAGGCTCCTATGGCAAGGACACCCGCGGCATGATCCGCCAGCATCAGTTCGACAAGGTGGAACTGGTGCAGGTGGTCCGGCCGGCCGATTCCTATGCGGCG
>JAURMS010000223.1 GCA_030830595.1 Gammaproteobacteria bacterium
AAGACCGGCAGCACCTCCACCACGTCGTAGAGCCCGAAGGTCTGGACAATCACGGCCTTGGTCAGCTGGTCGAGCACGATGACCACCAGACTGAGCCACAGCCAGTGAAGCCCGGCGTTGCCGATACGTTCCAGATCGCTCATGCCCAGCGCCTCGACTCACCCGGGCCTTCCAGGTTGCCGACGCAGCGGCTGCAGAGCTCGGGATGTCGGTCGTCTGCGCCCACGTCCGCCCGCCGGTGCCAGCAGCGTACGCACTTGGCATCCTCCACCGGGCGCACCACGATCCAGGCACCGGTCTCGGCCACGGTGGTGGCGGCCACCGCTTCGGCGGGTCGCTCGCCAGCCGGGCGCAGGGTGGCTTCGGAGGTGATCAACACGAAGCGCAGTTCCTCGCCGATGGCGCCCAGGCGCGCACGCTGTGCCTCGTCCAGGTAGACCTCGGCCGCCGCCTCGAGCGGCGCGCCGATCTCGCCCGCCACCCGCAGGCGCTCGAGTTCACGCGAGACGTCGGCCTTCAGGGCCATCACCGCCTCCCAGTCGAGCGAAGCGTCGGCGGCTGCCATCGGCAGGGCCCACCAGGTGGACATGAACACCGACGCATCCCGCTTGCCAGGCAGCAGTTCCCAGATCTCCTCGGCGGTGAAGGACAGGATGGGCGCCAGCCAGCGCACCATGGCCTCCAGCACGTGATACATGGCCGTCTGGGCGCTGCGCCGGGGATGACCGGCGGCGGGCGTGGTGTAGAGCCGGTCCTTGAGGATGTCGAGCCACTGGGCCCCGAGGTCGATCACGCAGAAGTTGTGCACCTTCTGGTAGATCAGGTGGTAGTCGTAGCTGCGATAAGCCGCCACCACCTCCTCCTGCAGCCGGCGCGCCTGCGCGAGCGCCCATGCATCGATGGCGATCAGCTCCTCCACCGGCACCGCATCGGTGGCCGGATCGAAACCATGCAGGTTGCCCAGCAGGAAGCGGGCCGTGTTGCGGATGCGCCGATAGCTCTCCGAGGTGCGCTTGAGGATCTCGTCCGAGACGCTCATCTCGGCGCTGTAGTCGGTGGCGGCCACCCACAGGCGCAGCACGTCGGCACCGAGCGTGCCCACCACCTGCTGCGGGGCGATCACGTTGCCCAGCGACTTGGACATCTTGCGGCCCTTGTCGTCCACCACGAAGCCGTGGGTGACCACCTCGCGATAAGGCGCCACACCCTTGCCGGCCACCGAGGCCAGGAGCGAGCGCTGGAACCAGCCGCGATGCTGGTCCGAGCCCTCGAGATAGACATCCGCGGGGAACGGCACGGCATCGGGCCTGAGCGCGGGCAGGCAGTGATGCACCACCCCCGAGTCCAGCCACACGTCCATCACGTCGTCGGTCTTCTCGTACTCGGTCGCCTCCTCGGCCAGGAGCTCTGCGGCATCCAGGTCGAACCAGGCCTCCAAACCGTGCTGTGCCACGCGTTCGGCCACCTGCTCCAGCAGCTCGGCCGAGCGCGGGTGCGGCTCGCCGCTGCGCCGATGGACAAACAGCGCCAGCGGCACGCCCCAGGCACGCTGGCGCGAGATGCACCAGTCCGGCCGGCCCTCGACCATGCCGGCGATGCGCTGCTCGCCCCAGCCCGGCACCCAGTGCACGCGGGCGATTTCAGCGAGCGCGCGCTGGCGCAGCCCGGCTTGTTCCATGCTGACGAACCACTGCGGAGTGGCGCGGAAAATGACCGGTGTCTTGTGACGCCAGCAGTGCGGGTAGCTGTGCTGGTAAGGCAGGTGACAGAGCAGACGCCCGCGCTCGCGCAGGACCTCGACGATGGCCTCGTTGGCCTTGAAGACCTGCTGACCCTCGAACAGTTCGGTGCCGGGCAGGTAGCGCCCGTCGTTGCCCACCGGGTTATCGACCGCCAGGCCATAGGCGCGACCCACCTGGTAGTCCTCCACGCCATGCCCTGGTGCGGTATGCACCGCGCCGGTTCCGGAATCGACCGTGACGTGATCGCCAAGGATCACCGGCACCTCGCGCTCATAAAAAGGATGATGCAGCCGCAGGCCCTCCAGTGCGCTGCCGGTGCAGCGGGCCAGCGTCCGTCCCTCAGGCAGTCCGGAACGCGCCAGGACCGCCGCAGCGAGCGCCGCGGCCACCAGCAGGCGGCGACGGTGGCCATCGGGCGCGCTCTCGATCAGCACGTACTCGATCTCGGGGTGCAGGCACACCGCCTGGTTGGCTGGCAACGTCCAGGGTGTGGTGGTCCAGATCGCCAGTTCCGCGCCCTCGGCCGAAGTCGGATTGATGCCCAGGCGACGGGCGAGATCCGCGGTAACGGTCACCGGGAAGCCGACATCGATGGCCGGCGAGGTGCGATCGGCGTATTCCACCTCTGCCTCGGCGAGCGAGGACCGGCAGTCCAGGCACCAGTGCACCGGCTTGAAGCCCCGCTCGAGATGGCCAGCGCGAATGATGTTGGCGAAGGCCCGCAGCTGCTCGGCCTCGTAGCGCGGCAGCATCGTCAGGTAGGGGCGGTCCCAGTCGCCCAGCACCCCCAGACGCTTGAAGTCCTCGCGCTGGCCGTCCACCTGGCTGGCCGCGTACTCGCGACAGGCCTGGCGGAAGGCGCGTGCATCGAGCTTTTGGCCGATGCGACCATGCTTCTTCTCCACCTGCTGCTCGATGGGCAGCCCGTGGCAGTCCCAGCCGGGCACGTAGGGCGCATCGTGGCCGTCGAGCGTGCGCGACTTCACGATGATGTCCTTCAGGATCTTGTTGACCGCGTGGCCAATGTGGATGGCGGCGTTGGCATAGGGCGGGCCATCGACCAGCGTGAAGTGGGGCCGACCGGCCACCGCCTTGCGAATCTGCCCGTAGCGGTCCTCCCGATACCAGCGTGCGAGCATCTCCGGCTCGCGCCGGGCGAGGTCGGCCTTCATCGGGAAGGCCGTCTGCGGCAGGTTGACTGTCTGCTTGTAATCCACTGCTTGCCCTTTATGGCGCGAGGCCGAGGACGGCGCGGGCCTCGCGCGCGTCGACGTGCATTCGCTCCACCATCTGCTCCAAGTTATCGAAGCGCAGCTCGTCCCGAAGCCTTGCCACGAAGTCTACGGCCAGGTAACGACCATAGAGGTCGCCCTGCCAGTCAAACAGGTGCGCCTCCAGCAGCACCTCCGTTCCGCCCACCGTGGGCCGCGTGCCCACGGAGGCCACCCCGGGCACGGGCTCACCGCCCTCGGCCTGCACCCGCACCGCGAAAATACCGCGCACGGGGCTCCTCCGCCGATGCAGCCTGAGGTTCGCGGTAGGGAACCCGAGCTGCCGACCCAGGCGCTGACCGGAAATCACCCGGCCGGTCACCCGAAAGTCCCTGCCGAGCAGACTGCTCACCTCGTCCAGCCGGCCCGCTTCCAGGGCCTGACGGACGCGGGTCGAACTGATGCGCTCGCCCGCCAGCGCCACCGGCGGCACTTCTTCCACCGAAAAGCCGCAGCGCCCGCCGATGCTGCGCAGCGTCTCCACGGTGCCGTGGCGGCCGCGCCCGAAGCGAAAGCCCTCGCCAATGGCTACGTGCCGCGCCCCCAGTCCCTGCACCAGCAGCGCCTCGGCGAACGCCTCCGCACTCCAACCCTGCAGGCGCTCATCGAAACGCAGGACGACCAGCCGGTCCACACCGGCCTCCGCCAGCCTTTGTGCCTTGTCCCGCACCCGCATCAGGCGCGGCGGCGCCTGGTCTGGAGCCAGCCGCTCCCTGGGGTGCGGCTCGAAGGTGACCACGGTCACCGGCAGGCCCTGCGGGCGCGCGCCCTCGCGCAGGCGCCGGAGGATCTCCAGGTGCCCCAGATGGACCCCGTCGAAGTTGCCGATGGTCAGCGCACAGCCGCGATCCGCGGGGCGGGCATTGACGAGGCCGCGGACGATTTCCATGCGCTCCTGGGCTCGGTGAAACCAAGCCGGCGATTATACGGTGATTCAGCCCTGCTTTTGGCCGAGCACTTCGCGCGGGCGCAGGCCGGTCACGGCCAGCGTCGCGAAGTACGTCGCCCCACCGCCCACCACGCAGGCCGCGAGGCGCAGCACCCGCTCGGCCACCGTCCAATCGGACCACGCCGACCACTCGCCCGAGGCCCACCACAGGAAGGCCACCATGGCCACGCTCGCCAGGCCCACGCGCGGCAGCAGGCGGGACCAGGCCTGACCAGGCACCAGCACCCCGCTGCGACGCAGGCCGCGATACAGCAGCAGGCTGTTGAGGCCCGCGGAGAGCCCGGTGGAGAGGGCCATCAGCGCATGGGGTGCACCGAAGCCGGCCATGAAGGCCGGCACCACCACCAGCACGTTGAAGCCGAGGTTGGCCCCGAGGGAGAGGATCCCGATGCGCACCGGGGTGCGGGTGTCCTGCCGGGAGAAGTAGCCCGGCGCCAGCACCTTCACCATGGAAAAGCCGCACAAGCCCAGCGAATAGGCCATCAGGGCATAGCTCGACATCTGCACGTCGCGGGCGCTGAAGGCCCCGTAGCCGAAGATCGTGGCGGTGAGCGGCCCGGCCAGCAGGCACAGGCCGGCGGCGGCCGGTACCACGATGAGCACGGTCAGCCTGAGCGCCCAGTCGAGCGTGGCGGAAAACTGCGCCCGGTCCTCGGCGGCGTGGTGCGAGGACAGTCGCGGCAGGATCACCGTGGCGAGTGCGATGGAGAACACCCCGAGCGGGAACTCCATCAGCCGATCGGCGTAGTACATCCAGGCGATGGATCCGGTGATCAGGAACGAGGCGATGAGGGTGTCGAGCAGCAGGGAGATCTGCGCCACCGAGGAGCCGAAGATGCCCGGCAGCATCAAATTGGCGATGCGCCGCACGCCCGAGTCGCGCCAGTTCCAGCGCGGCCAGGCCAGCATGCGGATGCCCCGCAGCGCCGGCAGCTGGATAGCCAGCTGCACCAGGCCGGCCACGAACACCCCCGCAGCGAGTGCGATGCCCGGTTCGGGCGCGTAGGGGGCGATGCCCACCGCAAAGCCGATCATGACCAGGTTCAGGAGCACCGGCGTGAAGGCCGGCACCCCGAAACGGCCGTAGCTGTTCAGCACCCCGCTGGCGAGCGCCACCAGCGACATGAAGAAGATGTAGGGGAAGGTCAGCCGCAGCATGGCGACGGTGAGGTCGAAGCGTCCGCCGTCGTCGGCGAAGCCCGGGGCGAACAGCCACACCAGCAGCGGTGCGCCCAGCACCCCGATGAGGGTCAGCGCGAACAGCGCCAGCCCGAAGGTGCCGGCCACGCTGCCCACCAGCTGGCGGACCTCCCCCTCCTCCCGCTTCAGGCGGTATTCCGAGATCACCGGCACGAACGCTTGGGAAAAAGCGCCCTCTGCGGTCAGTCGGCGGAGGAAATTGGGGATCTTGAAGGCCACCAGGAAGGCATCCATCAGGGTCCCGGCGCCGAAGGCGGAGGAGTAGACCATGTCCCGCACCAGGCCCGAGATGCGCGACAGCAGGGTCATGCTGCCCACCAGGGAGGTGCTCTTGAGAATGCCCATGGAGCAGCGACTATACCGCAAGGCCGGTCCGAACTT
>JAURMS010000224.1 GCA_030830595.1 Gammaproteobacteria bacterium
CGCGGTGGCAATGGCCAGGCGCGCGCGGGCGGCCTTGAGATCGGCCTCGGACTGGTCCAGACGGTTACGCGCGGTGCGCGGATCGATCCTCACCAGCAGAGCCGCCTGGTCAACCCGGTCGCCGGTCTCGGCGCTGATGGCCAGGACTTCACCAGAAGCCTTGGACTTCAGTTCGACGGTGGTGACCGGCTCGATCGTGCCCGCCGCCTCGACGGCCACCGTAATGGAGCGCTTCTCCACGGCCACTTTCTCGTAAAGCGGCGCGCTGGCCTCTTCCTCTCCGCTACAGGCCGCGAGGATCGTCAGCAGGGCCACCATGGGCAACGCCCGGGACGATAGCGATGTCCATGAGTGCATGGCACAACTCCAGGGGAGGGATGTCTGGTTTGCTTCAGGGCTTGGTTGGAAGACCCGCCGCGCTGCGCCCTGAGCTGGACTAACCCGTTTAAAAAATTGACGGATAACCCGACCGCAGCGCGACGGGTTCGCTAACAATGCCCGGGGCCGATAGCAGTTGCAAGCCCCCCGGCATGGACGGCAGCGACCACCGGGGTCACACTTGAGGCATGCGAAGCTCGGGAGGACGCAATGACCATCCACGGTAGATGCCTGTGCGGCTCGGTCGCTTTCACGATAGACGCCCCGCTGACGGACATGGTGCATTGCCATTGCTCCATGTGCCGCAAGGCGCATGGCACGCAGTTCGTGACCTGGGCCGCCGCACCGCTCGCCGCATTCCGGTGGAGCGGGAACACTTCACTGATCGACAAGGTGGAGTCGGACGGCCACGAGTCTCGCTGTTTCTGCCGCACCTGCGGCTCATCCCTGCCGATCGAGCGGCCCTCCAGGGAACTGGTCGAGATCCCGGTCGGCTTGCTGGATGAAGACCCTGGCTCGAGGCCGGTCATGCACATTTTCGTAGGCAGCAAGGCAGCCGCGTATGAGATTCCGGACGCACTGCCCCGCTATGAGGCGTTTCAACCCGGCTCGAGTGGCCAGGTCGTCAACCGTCCCTCACGGCATGCAGACCCTGGCAAGGTGGGCGCGAGCTGCCTGTGCGGGGCCATGGCCTGGCAGGTGGAGGGCACGCCGTTGATGATGCTCAACTGTCACTGCTCGCGCTGTCGTCATGCACGGGGGGCGGCGCACGCCACCAATGCGTTCTACAAGCTGACGCAGTTCAGCTGGGTCCAGGGCGCCGAACTCGGCGCCCATTACAAGGTGCCGGAAGCCGAGTTCTTCACCCAGGACTTCTGCACCCGTTGCGGCAGTCCCACGCCCAGGGTGATGGAGAAGTTCAACAGGGTGATGCTGCCGGCCGGCAGCTTCGATGATGACCCGGGCGCCAGGGCCACTGCCCACATTTTCGCCAGCTCCAGGGCGCCCTGGTTCGAGATCGAGGACGACCTGCCCCAGCACGAGGGCATGGTTCCGCGCTGAAGCCCATGACCCAAGGCAGCCTGCTCACCGTCGGAACCGATCGCCCGCATCTGAACAAGTATGCGTGGCTGGCCATCGCCGCCGCCCTGGCCACCATCCTGCTGAAGACCGGGGCATGGTGGGTGACCGGTTCCGTCGGCCTGCTCTCCGATGCGCTGGAGTCCATCGTCAATCTCGTCGGGGCGATGATGGCACTGGCCATGCTGACACTGGCCGCGCGCCCGCCTGATGAGAGCCACACCTACGGCCACGGCAAGGCGGAATACTTCTCCAGCGGCCTGGAGGGCGGACTGATCGTGGTGGCGGCACTGGCCATCGGCTGGGCAGCCATCGAGCGCCTGCTGCAACCCCAGCCCCTCGAACAGGTGGGAGCCGGTCTGGCGGTGGCCGTGGTGGCCTCGCTGATCAACCTCGGCGTGTCGTTGACGCTGCGCAAGGCCGCCAGGCAGCACGATTCCATCACGCTGGCCGCCAGCGCCAGTCACCTGATGACTGATGTCTGGACCTCGGCCGGGGTGGTCGCAGGTGTCGCCCTGGTGGGGATCACGGGCTGGCTGTGGCTGGATCCGCTGCTGGCACTGGGCGTGGCGGTGAACATCATCGTGACCGGCTACCTGATCATGCGCGACTCGGCCCACGGTCTGATGGATCGTTCGCTGCCTGAGGAGGCACTGCAGCGCATCGAGTCGGTGCTCGCCACCTATCGCGGCCCCGAGGTGGAATTCCATGCGCTGCGTACCCGCGCAGCAGGCGCCCGCCGCTTCGCCTCAATGCACGTGCTGGTACCCGGTGCCTGGACCGTCCAGCAAGGACACGACCTGCTGGAGCGCCTCGAAGCCGACCTGCGCTCGGCGTTGCCCGGCCTGTCCGTCCTGACTCACCTGGAGCCACTCGAGGATCCCGCGGCGCGTGATGATCACGACATCAGCCTGTATTGACGCGGCGGGTTGCTAGAATCCGCCCATGCCCGCCCTACAGGCCGACTGGCTTGACCTGCATCCCCATCCCTCCGGTCAGGGCGGCAACATGCGCCGCGTCACCGCCATGGCACGGGCGAGAGAGGACGGCGGCCTGACGCTGGCCTACCGACTGGAATGGTCTGCCGGTTTCCTGCGCCTGCCCGTCGTGCCAGCCAGCGGCCGGCACAACACCCTCTGGCACCACACCTGCCTGGAAGCTTTCTTGCAGGCACCTGGGGAAGCCGGCTATCACGAGTTCAATTTTTCTCCCGCCGGGGCCTGGGCTGCCTATCGGTTCAGTGGTTTTCGTCAGGACATGGAAGACCTGCCACTGTCTCTCCCACCCACGCTCCGTATCGATCAGGGGCAAGAGCACCTTTATATGGAATGCCAACTCCCGCGAGACGCACTCCCCAACGAGGCACCGCGGATCGGCCTGACGGCCATCCTCGAGGATCGCGACGGCGGCCTGCACTTCTGGGCGCTCCATCATCCAGCACCACGTCCGGAGTTTCATGACCAGAACGGCTTCGTGCTGCAGCTGTCGCGGCCGGCGGGGGTTTCTTGAGCACCGCGCCGGAGTTCGGCATCGACCGGCTGCTGGCTGATGCAGACCTCCGTCGGCAGCTCGCTGGTCGTCGAGCGGCGCTGCTCGCCCATCCGGCCTCGGTCACCGCCTCGCTGGTCCATTCACTCGATGCCCTGCATGCGACCGGCGAGGTTCAACTCACTGCGGCGCTCGGACCGCAGCACGGACTGCGGGGCGAGAAGCAGGACAACATGATCGAGTCGCCGGACTTCATTGATCCTGTTTTGGGCATTCCCGTGTTCAGCCTCTACGGCGAGGTTCGTCGCCCGACAGAAGCCATGCTCGACACCTTCGACGTGCTGTTGGTCGACCTGCAGGATCTCGGTTGCCGGATCTACACCTTTGCCACCACCCTCTGTTACGTGCTGGAGGATGCTGCGGCCGCGGGCAAGGCCGTATGGGTGCTGGATCGCCCGAACCCGGCCGGGCGTCCGGTGGAGGGACTGGCCCTGCGGCCCGGCTGGGAGAGCTTCGTGGGGGCCGGGCCGATGCCGATGCGTCATGGGCTCACCCTCGGCGAACTGGCGGCCTGGTTCGTCGAGGAGCAAAGACTGGACCTCGAATGGTCGGTCGTGGCCATGCAGGGCTGGCAGCCGGCACAGGGACCTGGTTTTGGCTGGCCAACGGGCGAGCGCAGCTGGGTGAACCCCAGCCCCAACGCGGCCAGCCTGTCGATGGCGCGGGCCTACGCGGGGTCGGTCATGCTGGAGGGCACCACTCTGTCCGAGGGGCGCGGCACGACGCGACCGCTGGAAGTGCTGGGCGCACCCGACCTTGACGTGCCCGCCCTGCTGTCCCGCATGGAGCGCCTGGCGCCGGACTGGCTGGCCGGCTGCACGCTTCGCCCCTGCTGGTTCGAGCCTACCTTCCACAAGCATGCAGGGCAGCTCTGCGCCGGTTTTCAGGTCCACGTCGACCACCCGGGCTACCGACATGAAGACTTTCGTCCCTGGCGCCTGTTCGCGCTGGCCTTCAAGGCGCTTAGGCAGCTGCGTCCGGACTATCCGATCTGGCGCGACTTCGCCTATGAGTATGTGACCGATCGCCCGGCCATCGACGTGATCAACGGCAGTCCGCTACTGAGGGAATGGGTCGATGATCCTTCCGCGGAGCCTGGCGACCTTGACGACCTGGCCACGCGGGATGAGCACGACTGGCTCGCGCGATGCGAGGCGCTGCTGTTGTATCGATGAGCGATCGAGCATTCAAAAGCAAGATGTTGCTAAAAAGACACATAATTTCGTGAAGCGCTAGTGCGAAAACCACAAAATCCGGGCTAATATCTTAGAAACCACTTGAGGGGGACTCATGAAACCTGTGAATAGACTCGTCTGTCTGGCCGTGGCGTCGGTGCTCTCGTCCACCGCTTACGCCCAGGACCTGCAGCTGGA
>JAURMS010000225.1 GCA_030830595.1 Gammaproteobacteria bacterium
ACCGTCACTGTCGTGCAGAACGCCTCTTCGGCGACCATCTCGGGCCTCGAGGCTGAACTGGTGGCTATCCCGGTGGACGGCCTGACGCTGAACGCCTCCCTGGGCCTGCTGGACGCCAAGTACGACAGGTGGGTCATCCCGGATCTCGCCGGCAATGCCGTCGACAAGTCGGGGCTCGACCTGCGGCGTGCGCCTGAGGTCACCATGCAGTTCGGCGCCACCTACGAGATGGCGCTCGGCAACGGTTATCTGGTGCTCAACAGCACCTACAACTGGCGTGACGATTACTGGGTGATCGGCAACTCCAGCAACACCCAGCCGGGCAACCCGGGCTTCAACCCGTCCTACGGCATCCTGGACGCTTCGGTCTCCTATGAGACCGACAACTGGCGCGTGTCGCTGTACGGTAAGAACCTCGCGGATGAGCACTACTGGCTGCACGTTCTGGATGTGGGTGCGAGTTATGCGGCCACCTCGGCTACGGACCCCTCGCCGGTCTACATCCCCGGCCTGTGGACCTTCGGCACGCTCAGCCCGCCGCGCACCTTCGGCCTGGAAGTCGACTTCAAGTTCTGAGCTGGAAAGGCCTGTGATCAGGGGCCGCGGGTGGTTAGCCCGCGGCCCTTTCTTTTGGAGAACCTCATGCGCGTGAATCACCTGGTGATCATCAAGTTCAAGGAAGGCGTCGCCGAGACTCGCATCGCAACCCACCTGGCGGCGCTTGCCAGCCTGCGGACCAAGATGCCGGAACTGATCGTGGACCTGACGCTGGGTCGTAATTTCACGGACCGCGCCGAGGGCTACACGCATGCCGTAACCGTGACCCTTTCAAGCAAGGAAGCGCTGCCTGCTTACCTGCAGCACCCCGAGCACCAGGCCGTGGCAGCGGGCCTGCGAGAGGACGCCGAGTACCTGGTACTGGACTACGAGTTCTGACGGCCCGCGAGCAGACGCCCCAGCGACAGTAGCGAATCCACGTTGTGCGCAGCCTGCCGCAGGGAGGCATGCCGTTCAATCACGGCAGCGCCTGCGGCCAGCGGCTGGTAGGTGGCGCTGCGCAGCAGTGGATTCAACCAGACCAACTGGTGGGCCAGGCGCCCGAGGCGGGCGAGTTCCGCTTCCAGCACATCCACAGGCCCACGCTCGAGCCCGTCGGACAAGAGCAGGACCCAGGCCCCTCGCGACATCACCCGTCGGGCCCAGTGCCGGTTGAACTCGGCCAGACAGTCGCCAAGGCGCGTACCCCCCTCCCAGTCGCCGACCAGGCTCGTCACCCCGGCCAGCGCCAGGTCGGGGTCGCTGGCACTCAGGACGCGGGTGATCCGCGTCAGGCGGGTGGCAAACGTAAAGGCCTCCAGCCCCCCGGAACGACGCCGCAAGGCATGGGCAAAGTGCAAAAACATCCTCGAATAGGCGGCCATCGAGCCCGAAACGTCCATGATCAGCACCCAATCCCGAGGCTTTTCGATCAGGCGCCGATGTCGCGGCACGAACTCCTTGCCGGTGCTGGAGGCGCGCAGCATGGCCCTGAGATCCAAGCGGCGGCCTGTTCGCTCAGGCTGGTAACGGCGAGTCAGGCGGGTGGCATCGTCGGGGAACGCCTGCCGCAGCAGGTCCCTCGCCGCCTCAAGTTCGGCGGCGCTCATCTGCTCGAAGTCCTTGCGCCGCAGCAGTTCGGTGTCGGAGGCCGTCCCGCTGGCATCATGCTGCTCGAGCTCGCGGCGTTCGAGCCGGCGGACGGTGCCCACCGCGAGCAGCGCCTGGGCGAGGCGCTTCATGGCCGGCGAAGGCCCGGCCAGCGGCGAGCGCGGCAGGAGCGGGCGGGTATCCCTGGGCAGGTTCAGTTCGGCTGGAAACAGCGCGTCGAACAATGCGTCGAACAACTCGAAATCGCCGGGGTCGTGGACGAGGCTGCAGCGCAAGGCGGCATGGACGTCGCTACGGCGAGTCAGCTCACAGGCACCCAGGGCGCGGGTAGCCAGGAGCAGCGAATCGGTGCCCAGTTTCACCCCGCCGGCACGCAGCGCCGTGGCCAATCGGGGCAGGCTGCGCAGGTCGATACCGGTGACGGACACGTTCAGCGACCGGGCGCAGCGTGCTCGGTGGCCAGCGCCTCGCGCACCGAGCCGAGGTCTTCCTCGTACTTGAGCAGCACGCCAAGCGTCTCGTCGATCACCTCGTCGGTGAGGACGTGGGTTCCAAGGGCTACGACCGCGCGTGCCCAGTCGATGCTCTCGGCCACACCCGGCGCCTTATACAGCTTGCGCTGACGCAGCTTCTGCACGAATTGGACGATGGAGGCCGCCAGCGCCTCACCCGCCTCCGGGGCACGGGACTTCAGGATCGCCAGTTCGCGGGCCGCATCCGGATACTCCAACCAGTGATACAGGCAGCGGCGCTTCAGGGCGTCGTGGATTTCTCGGGTGCGATTGGAAGTGAGGATGACGATGGGCGGAGTGGCCGCCCTCACCACGCCGAGTTCCGGCACCGTCACCTGATAATCGGAGAGAAGCTCCAGCAGGAAAGCCTCGAAAGGCTCGTCCGCGCGATCGATCTCGTCGATCAGCAGCACCGGCGGGCCCTCTGGGTGGGGTTCCAGCGCCCGCAGCAGCGGGCGGCGCAGCAGGAAACGGGGATCGAAGAGGCTGCGGGTGAGTGCAGCCTTGGAGCCCGCCTCGCCGGAAGCCTCGGCCAGGCGCAGCTCTAGGATCTGGCGCAGGTAGTCCCACTCGTAGACCGCCGAGGCCACGTCCAGGCCCTCGTAACACTGCAGGCGGATCAGCTCACGGCCAAGTGAAGCCGCCAATGCGCGGGCCACTTCCGTCTTGCCCACGCCGGCCTCGCCCTCCAGCAACAGCGGTCGCTGCAGGGCAAGCGCGAGATGGACCACCACGCCGAGGCGCCGGTCGGCCAGGTAACCCTGCCCTGCCAGGTGTGCAAGCGTGTCGTCGACGGATGGCGGCGCGGCGACGCTGCCTGGCATCAACGCGCGAGTGCGGCCGCAACCGCGCGGCGTGCCATGACCGGGACCAGGCTGGCGCGATATTCAGCCGAACCGTGCAGGTCCTGGTTGTAGCCATCCCCGGAGACGCCGAGGCCCTCGAGCGACTCGACGGCGAAGGCCTTCTGCAGGGCGGCCTCGAAAGCGGTGAGTCGGAAGGCGCAGGCCGCCGCGCCGGTGACGGCCACCCGCACGCCGGTCGCCGTCTCGGCCACGAACACCCCCACCATGGCATAGCGGGAGGCCGGACTCGGGAACTTCACATAGGCGGCGCGCCTGGCCACCGGGAACTTCACGCGAACGATCAACTCTCCCGGTTCGAGCGCGGTGGAGAACATGCCGGTGATGAACTCGTCCCCGGCAATCTCGCGCCGATCGGTGACCACAGTGCCACCGAGGCCGAGCAGGGCGCCCGGGTAGTCCGCAGCGGGATCGTTGGTGGCGAGCGACCCGCCGAGGGTCCCCCGGTTACGGACCAGCGGATCGCCGATGCCACCGGCGAGTGCGGCCAGCGCCGGAATCAGGCGCCGGACCTCGGCCGAGGCCGCCACCTCGGCATGGCGGGTCATGGCGCCGATGACCACGGCGGCGGAGTCAGCCTGGATACCCACCAGGTCCGGCAGCCCGGACAGGTCGATCAGCTTTTCCGGGCTGGTCAGGCGCAACTTCATGGAGGGCAGCAGGGTCATGCCGCCGGCCAGGTAGTTGCCCGTGGCGCTCTCGCCCACCGCAGCAGCCAGGTCACGAGGACGGAGGTATTCAAACGGGTGCATGGTCTGGCCTCCTCAGGCTGCTGCCGAGTCGCCGCGCATCTTTGCGGCGGCCGTCGAGACCGCCCGCACGATGTTCTGGTAGCCGGTGCAGCGGCAGATATTGCCCTCCAGGCCGTGGCGGATCTCAGCCTCGGTGGGGTTCGGATTGCGCTGTAACAAGTCGACCGCAGACATGATCATGCCCGGTGTACAGAAGCCACACTGCAGGCCATGGCACGCGCGGAAGGCCTCCTGCATGGGGTGCAGGGTATTGCCCTGGGCGAGGCCCTCGATGGTCACCACGCTGGATCCCTCGGCCTGGACCGCCAACATGGTGCAGCTTTTGACGGCCCGACCATCGACGTGCACCACACAGGCACCACATTGGCTGGTATCGCAACCCACGTGGGTGCCAGTCAGCTTCAATTGTTGCCTCAGCAGTTCCACCAGCAGGGTGCGCGGGTCGACCGCGGCACTGACCGCCTTGCCATTCACCTGGAGTGATACGTCCACCGTCATGCTCACGACCTCCTCATGCCGCCGCCGTACCGGGGCCCGGCTCAGGCGAGCCCTTTCATCAGCCACAACACTAGCAGGACTGCCCCTCCGATGCCCACCCAGCGCAGCCAGCGACCCCCGGAACCGGGCGCGTCCTCGCCCCCTGCCTGAGTGGGCGCTGCCGGCACGGCCACCGCCCCCGCGTCCACCTGCCGGGCGAAGGCTTCGAAGAACTGATCGGCCAGCTGCCGCGTTGCCCCCTCGACCAGGCGCGAGCCAAGCTGAGCCAGCTTCCCGCCCAACTGCATGGTGGCGCTGTAGCGCAGCAGGGTGCCGCCCTCCTCCTCGACGAGTTGCACCTTGGCAGAGCCCTTGCCGAAGCCGACCGCCGCCTTGCCCTCCCCGCTCAGCGTGTATCCCGACGGGGGATCCATGTCCGAGAGGGTCAACCGGGTGCCGAAGGCGGCCTTGACCGGTCCGAGCTGGGCCTGAATCCGTCCCTCGATCTCGGTGTCGCTCAGGCGGGTCAGCTCCTGGCAGCCGGGAATGCAGCCCTTCAGGATGTCGACATCGTTCAGTGCGGCCCAGACGGCCTCACGGGGGGCGCCGATGCGGTATTCGCCTTCGATGGCCATGGGACCCCTCCTGGAGCCAGTTGCGGACGACCGATGGTACTATGACGGAGTCTTAAAGTTCGACCCAGGGAGCCAGCATGAGCAGCACCGGAATCGGGCAGTCGGTACCGCGACTGGAGGACCAGCGCTTCATTACCGGCCGTGGCAACTACACCGACGACATGTCGCGCCCAGGCGAGCTGCACGCCTACCTGGTGCGCTCCCCCGTCGCCCACGGCAAGCTGTTGAAGGTGGGCACCGAAGCGGCCGCTGCGGCGCCGGGCGTCATCGGCGTGTTCACCGGCGCCGACCTCAAGGCCGACGGAGTCGGCGACCTGCCCTGCGGCTGGCTGGTCAAGAACATCGACGGACGGCCAATGTTCGCCCCGCCCCATCCGGTCGTTGCCGTCGAGCGGGTCCGCTACGTGGGCGACCCGGTGGCGGTGATCGTGGCCGAATCCGCCCTGCAGGCACGCGAGGCGGCCGACCTGGTGGAACTCGACATCGAGGACCTGCCGGCCGTGGCCGACATCGAACACGCCATCGCCGCAGGCGCTCCGGAACTCTACGAGGGCGCCCCGGGGAACCAGATCTTCCATTGGGAAATCGGCGACAAATCCGCAGTGGAGCAGGCCTTCGCCCAGGCTGAGCATGTGTCCAGGCTCGACCTGGTCAACAACCGCCTGGTGGCGAACGCCATGGAGCCGCGCTGCGCCATCGGCGAGTACGACGTGGGCAAGCAGGAATTCACGCTCTGGCTGTCCTCCCAGAACCCGCACGTGGCCCGGATCCTGCTGGCCACCGTGACCCTGCAGGTACCCGAGCACAAGGTCCGGGTCATATCCAACGACGTCGGCGGCGGCTTCGGCTCCAAGGCCTTCCACTACAACGAGGAGGTGGTCGTGCTGTGGGCGGCTCGTCGCCTCGGTCGCCCGGTCCGCTGGACGGCCGATCGCAGCGAGGCCTTCCTGAGCGATCGTCACGGCCGGGATCACAGGACCCATGTGGAACTCGCCACCACGCGTGAGGGCCGCTTCCTGGCGCTTAGGGTCAGCACCATCGCCAACATGGGCGCCTACTACTCCACCTTCGGGCCGGCCATTCCGACCTACTACTATGCCACCCTGCTCTCGGGCACCTACGTGATCCCGGCTGCCTACTGCGATGTGCAGGGCGTGGTCAGCAATACGGTTCCCGTCGATGCGTATCGCGGTGCCGGTCGCCCAGAGGCGACCTACGTGATCGAACGAATCGTGGAACAGGCCGCGCACGACCTCGGCATCGACCCGGCCGAACTGCGCCGGCGCAACTTCATCCAGCCGGATGCCTTTCCCTACAAGACACCATTCGGCTCGGAATACGACTCCGGCAACTATCCGGAAGTGCTCGACAAGGCCCTGGCGCTGGCCGACTACGCCGGCTTCGAGTCACGGCGCAAGGACTCCGCGGCCCGTGGCCTGCTGAGGGGCGTCGGTTTCTCAAGCTACATCGAGGCCTGCGGCGCGGGTCCCTCCAAGCTGGTGATGGCCGCCGGCGGCGGCAGCGGCATGTTCGAATCGGCCACCATCCGGGTGTCGGCCACGTCCTCGGTGACCGTCCTGACCGGTACGCATTCCCATGGCCAGGGCCATGAGACCGTGTTTGCCCAACTGGTCAGCGACAAGCTGGGCATCCCGATGCAGAACGTCGAGGTGGTTCACGGCGACACTGGCCGTACGCCTTTCGGCATCGGGACCGTCGGCTCACGGTCCCTCGCGCTGGGCGGTTCGGCCATGATCCGCGCGCTCGACAAGGTGATCGCCAAGGGCAAGAAGATTGCCGCCCACGTGCTGGAGGCCGCCGAGGGCGATATCACGTTCGACAAGGGACGCTTTTCGGTGGTGGGCACCGACCGCGGCATCTCCTTCCCGGAGCTGGCCTTCGTGGCCCATGCCCCGGCACAGTTTCCCACCGACGAGATCGAGCCGGGCCTCGAGGAAACAGCGTTCTTCGATCCCGCCAACTTCACCTTCCCGGCGGGCGTGCACATCTGCGAGGTCGAGATCGACCCCGAGACCGGCGTCACCGAAGTGGCGAAGTATTCGGTCGTCGACGACTTCGGCAACATCATCAACCCGATGATCGTCGAGGGCCAGGTGCACGGCGGCACCGTGCAGGGCATTGGCCAGGCACTCTACGAGAACTGCGTCTACGATCCGGACAGCGCCCAGCTGCTGTCGGGCACGCTGATGGATTACTGCCTCCCGCGCGCGGGCGACGTGCCTAACTTCGCGCTCGACTACGTGGTCACGCCCTCGCCGCACAACCTGCTCGGCGTGAAGGGCTGCGGTGAGGCAGGCGCCATCGCCGCACCCCCTGCAGTGATGAACGCCGTGCTGCATGCGCTCAGGCCAATGGGTGTCGACAAGATAGACATGCCGGCCACGCCGCACCGCGTCTGGCTGGCGCTGCAGGCGGCTCGCAAGGGAGCCGCCGCATGAGGCGGCTAGCGCCCCGCTGAGGGTGTCGCCGCCCTGGTCTGCTGACGCAGGAAGTCGTAGATCGCGCGCAGCTCGGATTCGGTGAGTTCATCGAACATGGGCATGCCGGCAGGCAGCAGCGCGCCCTCGGCCACCACGCTGCGGAACAGCCGGTAATCGTTGGTCGAGGCCGCCTCGCGCAGGTCCGGGCCGGCGCCACCGGTCGACTGGGCCATCACCCCGTGGCAGGTGGCACAGGCGATGGTGTGATAGAGCCCCAGTCCCCTCAGCGCGCTGGCCTCGTCGATGGGCTCCGAGCCCGTCTCGACGGGCTTCAGGCTGAAACGCCCCAGGTTGACGTCCGGCAGCCGTTGCCTCCCCTCGAGGCTGAAACTCAGCAGCCTGATCCCAGGCGCCTTGAACTTCCAGCCGTCCTTGCTGAAGGCAGCCGTACCAAAGGAGGCCAGCCCGCCCCATCCCACCAACACGGCAAAATGCTGGCGCCCATCGATTTCATAAGTGATCGGCGGCGCGCTGATCCCTCGCTGCGCGAAAAAAGACCACAGGCGGCGGCCGTCGCGAGCGTCGTAGGCCAACAGCTCGCCAGAGGCAGTGCCATGCATGACCAGGTTGCCGGCAGTGGTC
>JAURMS010000226.1 GCA_030830595.1 Gammaproteobacteria bacterium
CGGCCTCCTTCCAGCGTCTCCCGACCTCGATGGCGGCCGTGCGCACCAGCTGGTTCAGCGCGGCCTTGGAGGATCGATAGGCATACCACCCGCCGAGGCGGTTGTCCGAAATCGACCCGACCCGGGCGGAGAGCAGCGCCAGCACGCTCTTGCCTTCGCGTGGAAGCACAGGTGCAAAGTGCTTCAGCACGAGGGCCGGGCCGATGGTATTCACGGCCAGCACCCTCGCAAACTTCTCAGGGTCGAGGTCACGCAGGGATTTTTCCGGTTGCAGGTCGGCGCCGTGCAGCAGGCCGGTGGCGCAGATCACCCAGCGCGGTGCCGGGTCTGCACAGGCAGCCGCCCCCGCCGCGACCGAGGCTTCATCGAGGAGGTCCATGCCGGCAGTCACAACCTTGGGTGAAGCTCCCGCCACCGGCGCGCGCGAAAACGCTGTGACCTTTGCGACGTTATCGCGCGCGGCCAGCAGTTCAACCAGTGCAGCGCCGATCCCGCCGGAGGCGCCGATGACCACGACGTGCAGGCCCGCAGGCGTGTTCGGCTCTTGGCTCACAGTCCGCTCCTGGTTCGCATGTGCAACTCTGCACGACGATAGTCGATGATCAGGGTTTCGAGCACGCCCAGCACGTCCATGCCGATGAGGACCGCAGGGCGGTCATTCAGTCCCCAGGACTCGAAGATGTGCAGGTCCGCAAACGCGATGCCCGCGCTGCGGATGGTCAGCTTGCCAGCGGCGATGGGCGGCACTCGCAGCAGCCTGCCCTCCTGCACGTCCTGGGTGACGCCGACGATGGACTCCTCGACCTCGCGCCTCTCCCGGCCACGCAGCAGCGCCCGCCGCAGCGCGAGGTTGCCTACCGTGCGCTGGGCACCGGTGTCGATGACTCCAATGGTGCGGACGCTGCCCACCTTCAGTTCCACCCGCATTCCCCGGGAGGGATGAAAGCGAAAGGGCAGACGCTCGAAGCCGACCGGCGGCAACTGGCGGTGGGAGCGGGCGATGCTGATGCGATCGCGCAGGAATTCGATGACGATGCGCTTGTCCCGCAAGCCCTGGGCCCCCAGCACACCGTCGGCGCCGCCAAAGGCGTCGGCCACTACCGGCATGGTGACATCCTCCACGAGCAGTTCGCCCACTTCGAGGGTGGTGGCCCGCACCCTGTCGGCCACCATCGAGCCCGTGGTCCCCCGCAGCAGCACGGTGGCGGGCTCGACCGGGAGGGCCAGGTCCTCGACCACCCGCCGCGTCACAGCGGAGTGGCTGGCCCCTGTGTCAAGGACCAGTCGGTAGGGGCCCCGGCCATCGATGTGTACGGGTGCCCAGATCCTGCCGATGCGGTCGCGGGTGGTCGGGGCCACGTAGCGCGGTTCCGGCGCCGAAACCGTGACGTCAGGCAGTACCGGCGGGGTTGGCTGGGTCGACTCTTGTGCCCAAGCGGGGTGGGCACTGATGGCATAGAGGCAGGTCAGGGACAAGAGGCGCATGGCATTGAGACCCCCAGGGCGCGCCCCGGTTCGCCATGACCCGCCCCGGAGGAGGTCACGAGGACCTGCCCCCAGGACGGGGGCCATCCATGGCCGGGGACGATGCTAACTGGTCAGGGGATCATGCACTGATCCCACGGGAAATTTTCTTCAGCTTCCGTATTCTGCCGCGGCCAGGGCATGGGCCCGGGCCACGGCTTCCCGCAGCTCCTTGGGGCCGAGGACTTCCACCGATACCCCGTGGCGCATGACGTCCATGACGATCTCGATGGTCTCCCGGTAGGGGACCTCCAGCAGCAATGAGCCGTCCCCGTTGGTGGTCTGCTTCTGCTCCGGGTGCCAGACTTCATCGGCGATCCAGCGGGCGGCGCCGGGCGCGAAGCGCAGTTTTGCGACCCGGGTCGCCTTGCCCTCGAAGATGCCGTAGGAGCTTTCCAGCCGATCACGCAGCAAGTCGTCTTCCGGCTCGTGGGCGCCCTTGGCCAGGACCTGGACGTCGTCCAGTCGGTCCAGCGCGAAAATCCGCAGGTCGTCCGTGTCGTGGCACCAGCCCGCCAGGTACCAGTTGCTGCGATAGAAGGTCAGCCTGAGGGGTGAAACCACGCGTTCCGTGGATTCGTTCCTGGCCCGGCCCAGGTAGGTAAACTGGATTCGCTTGCGCCTGAGCAGACCGGTTAGGGTCATATGAAAGGTCGGCCCATCTACGTTACGACGGTTGGGCAGGTTGAGGCGAACACGCGCGGCCAGTTCCCGGCCCACCGACCCGTCGCTGCGCTTGTACAGCAGGCGCTGGAGCCGCTGCTGGAGCTTGAGGGTATCGTCGCGCAGCATGCCCGGGGACAGCTGTTCGAGCAGCGTGTGGGCAGTGAGCAGCGCCAACAATTCATCCGCCGAAAACCACGGACCAAGCACGCTGTCTGGCAGGGTGCCATTACGGCCCAGGAAAAACCCGCGTTCGTTGCGGTCGTAGGTGATCGGCAGCCCGACTTCCTCGCGCAGGAAGCGCAGAATCCGCTTGGCGGTGGCGCGGGAGATTTCGGATGACTCGCAGATCTGGTCGAGGCTGATGGGCTCACGTGTCGAGCGCAGCAGCCCATAGACTTCGTTGACGACCTCGAAACGCGCCATAGGCTGAATCCCTCCCGCCCATCATTTCCAGCTCTCTAGCTGGTTCTTTCTTCCCTGCTTAAATAATGCACCTCAACAGGCTCATCAGATGAGCCCTCTGGAAATTTTTTACCTCGGCCTTTGCCTCATCCGGAAAAGAGCGATAATGTTTTCGTGAAAAACAAGGACGCAGACCTCGACACCGTCAACCTGCGGGGCATCCCGGTCATCCTCCAGGTGGGCCTGGATGACTGGACCGTGACCTTGATTGGTCATCGCAAGGGCCAGCGCGACTGGCGGTTCGCGCGGCTCGCCAATCCGGCCATCCAGGTGGCCTTGGGCGCTGGGGCGGACGGGGCGGGCGAGGACGTCTGGGTGGAGGGCTGGGCACCGGCGCTGGCCTTGATGGATGTCTACCCCTGGGCGCTGCTTACACCCCTCGACGTGCACCGGCATTTCCTGGCGC
>JAURMS010000227.1 GCA_030830595.1 Gammaproteobacteria bacterium
AAAGAAGGACAGGGAGATGTCGCGCAGGATGTGTCGCTTAGGCGGCACGACCTTGCCGACCCGATTCATGGTGTAGATGAACTGAGGCATGGGCAAATTATCGGCGATGGCCTGCCCACTCGCCAACTGCTAGTCTGCGGGGCGTCATCCCGGGGAGACGATGGCCATGCGCAAGGCAGCGGGAGGAACCGCCCTGGTCAGCGGCGAATCGATCGCCCGCTACGGTTTTGGCGACGGCCACCCCTTCGGATGGGACCGGCATGCGGCTTTCATGGCCGAACTGGAGGCCTCCCCGGCCGCTGCAGCGCTGCTCCGGCTGGCACCACGGCAGGCGAGCGAGGAAGAGCTTGCCTGGTTTCATGCCCCTGAGTTCCTTGCCATGGTGCGCGAACGCTGCGAGCAGGGAGAGGGCTTCCTGGACGCCGGGGATACCCCGGCGCGGCACGGGCTCTATGAGGCTGCGAGTGCCGTGGTGGGTGCAGCGCTCGTGGCGACCGAGGCCATCATGGCCGGGCAGTGTCGGCGGGCCTTCGTGCCGATCGCCGGCCTGCACCACGCGGCCCGGCGCCACGCCGCAGGCTTCTGCGTACTGAACGACTGCGGGGTGGTGGCCGAGGCGCTGAGGCGCCGCTGGCAGCTGGGGCGCGTGGCCTATGTGGACATCGACGTCCATCATGGGGACGGGGTCTTTTACGCCTTCGAGGACGATCCCTACCTCGTTTTTGCCGATATCCACGAGGACGGCCGGTTCCTCTATCCGGGCACTGGCGCCGAGTCCGAGACGGGTACCGGGGCGGCTCGTGGCAGCAAGCTCAACATCGGGCTGGCACCTGGAGCCGGAGATGACGAGTTTTTCGAGGCCTGGGCCCGGGTCGAAGCCCATCTGGAGCAGTACCGGCCGGAATTCATCATCTTCCAGTGCGGGGCCGACCCGGTGGAGGGTGACCCGCTGGCCCACCTCCGCTACAGCCTGGAGCCGCACGGGCACGCCGCCCGCCGCCTGGTGGAGCTTGCGGCCCGACACGCCGGTGGGCGCCTGCTCGGCCTGGGTGGCGGGGGGTACCACCGGGGAAACCTGGCCCGTGCCTGGACCCGGGTCGTGGAGGCGTTCGTCGCCGCAGGCTGAAGCGTCCCAGCACGGCCCGGGTTCGCTACAATGCCCACCCCCCGAAGGAGGGCCCCAGCCGATGTTTTCCCCCGACCTCACCATTGCCGGTTTCGACCCAGAACTCAGCGCCGCGATGCTCGCCGAGAGCCGCCGTCAGGAAGAGCACCTCGAGCTGATCGCCTCGGAAAACTACGCCAGTCCCCGGGTGCTCGAGGCCCAGGGCTCGGTCCTGACCAACAAATATGCCGAAGGGTATCCGGGCAAGCGTTATTACGGCGGCTGTGAATTCGTGGACGTGGCCGAGCAGCTGGCCATCGAGCGGGCGAAGCAGCTGTTCGGGGCCGACTACGCCAACGTGCAGCCGCACTCTGGTTCGCAGGCCAACGCGGCGGTGTTCATGGCCCTGCTCAATCCGGGCGATACCCTGCTCGGCATGAGCCTCGACCATGGTGGCCACCTGACTCACGGGGCCAAGGTCAATTTTTCCGGCAAGATCTACCACTCCATCCAGTACGGGCTGCACCCGGAGACCGGCGTCATCGACTACGACCAGGCCGAGGCCCTGGCCCGCGAGCATCGCCCCAAACTGGTCATTGCCGGATTCTCGGCCTACTCGGGTGTGGTCGACTGGGCCCGGTTCCGTGCCATCGCGGATTCGGTGGGTGCCTACCTGCTGGTCGACATGGCCCACATCGCCGGGCTGGTCGCAGCAGGCGTCTATCCGAGCCCCGTGCCCCACGCCGACGTGGTCACCACCACCACGCACAAGACCCTGCGTGGGCCCCGCGGTGGACTCATCCTCGCCCGGCAGAATCCCGACCTGCACAAGAAGTTCAACTCGATGATCTTCCCCGGGACGCAGGGCGGGCCGCTCATGCACGTGATCGCCGCCAAGGCGGTGGCCTTCAGGGAGGCGCTGCAGCCCGAGTTCGTCGATTACCAGCGCCAGGTCATTGCCAATGCCAAGGCCATGGCCGCCACCCTGCAGGAGCGTGGCTATCGCATCGTCTCGGGGGGCACCGAGAATCACCTGTTCCTGCTCGACCTCATCGGTCGCGAATACACCGGCAAGGACGCTGATGCGGCGCTCGGTCGCTCGCACATCACGGTGAACAAGAACGCCGTGCCCAACGATCCGCGCCCGCCCTTCGTGACCAGCGGCCTGCGGATCGGTACCCCGGCCATCACCACGCGGGGTTTCGGCCTGCCGGAGGCGCAGGAAGTGGGCCACCTGATCGCGGAGGTGCTTGACCACCACGGCGACGCCGCGGCAGAGGCGCGAGTCCGGGAGAAGGTGCTGGCCCTGTGCCGTCGCTTCCCGGTCTACGGCTAGTCCGGCGGGCGCGGCACCCCGGGGAGACGAGGCGTGCACTGTCCCTTCTGCGGTAACGAGGAGACCAAGGTCATCGACTCGCGACTGGCTGGCGAGGGCCACCAGATTCGCCGCAGGCGGGAGTGTGTGGCCTGCAGCGAGCGATTCACCACCTTCGAGACCGCCGAGCTGGTGATGCCTGCGGTCATCAAGGGCGACCAGAAACGCGAGCCTTTCGACGTCACCAAGATGCGCGCGGGAATGCTCAAGGCACTGGAAAAGAGGCCGGTCCCGCAGGAGGCGCTGGAGGAATCCATCGAGCGCATCTGCCATCAACTCCGAACCTTGGGGGAGCGCGAAGTCGCTTCCCGGATCGTGGGTGAAATGGTGATGCAGCAGCTGCGCCAACTCGACGAGGTGGCCTACGTCCGCTTCGCTTCCGTCTACCACCGGTTCCAGGACATCGATGAGTTCCGGCAACAGCTGGAGAACCTCGACGATGCGCGGCGTCGGCAAACCGCACTGGGCCAGTTGTCACTGCTGCCGGGAAGCGGCCCCGGTCGACGCAAGTGAGCGCCGCCGAGGACGAGCGCTACATGGCGCGTGCCTTGCGCCTCGCCCGGCGTGGACTCCGGACCACCGACCCCAACCCCAGGGTGGGCTGCGTCCTGGTGCGCGGCGGGCAGGTGATCGGCGAGGGCTTCCACCGGCGTGCCGGGGAGGCCCATGCGGAGGTGGTGGCGCTGCGCGCCTGCGGCGATGCCCGGGGCGCCACCGCGTACGTGACGCTCGAGCCCTGCAGCCATCACGGCCGCACGCCACCCTGTGCCGATGCCCTGATCGAAGCGGGCCTGGCGCGCGTCGTCTATGCCAGCCGGGACCCGAACCCCGAAGTGGACGGGCGCGGCGCCGAGCGGCTGGTCAAGGCCGGGATCGAGGTGGTTCCGGGCGTTCTGGAGGCCGAGGCCCGGGAGCTGAATCCGGGCTTCCTGTCCCGCATGGAGCGCGGCCGGCCCTGGGTGCGGCTGAAGCTGGCCGCCAGCCTCGATGGCAGGACGGCGCTGGCCAGCGGTGAGAGTCGCTGGATCACCGGCGAAGCGGCTCGGGCCGACGTTCAGCAGTGGCGGGCCCGGGCGTCGGCCATCCTGACCGGCATTGGCACCGTGCTGGCCGATGATCCTCGGCTCGATGTCAGGCTCCGTGGGCAGCGCCGTCAGCCGCTGCGCGTGGTGCTCGACAGCCATGGCCGGCTGCCTGCGAGTGCCCGGATCCTGGAGCCACCCGGGGAGGTGCTGTGGCTGACGGCGGAGGGAGCCATGGCGGGCAAGCGGCCCGATGGCCTGCCTCCCACGATGCAGTGGCAGGAACTGCCCCGCAGCGGCCCGGGCATCGACCTGGCCGCGGTCTTGTCCTTGCTGGCCGCACGCGGCATCAACGAACTGCATGTGGAATGTGGTCCACGGCTGGCGGGGGGCTGGCTGCGAGCGGGGCTGGTCGACGAACTGGTACTCTACTTCGCGCCGAGTTTGCTGGGTGAGGGCGCCCGGCCTCTGGCCATGATCGGGGATCCCGCCTCCTTGGCAGCGGCCCCGGGGTTTTCCATTCATTCCGCCGGGAGGGTCGGGAGCGATCTCAGGATCGTCCTGCGTCCGGGTGAGGGAGCGGGCTGAGACGTGTTCACCGGGATCGTCAGGGCGATAGGGCGGGTCGAGGACATCAGCGAGGCCGGCGGCGACCGGCGGATCCACGTCTCGGCACCGGGCCTTCAGGCCTCGAGCCTCGCACTCGGTGAGAGTATCGCCGTCTCGGGCGTCTGCCTGACCGTCACCGAGGCCACCTCCGTGGGGTTCATGGCCGACGTCTCCCGCGAGACGCTCGAGCGCACGACGCTCGGCCGCCTGAAAGCGGGGTCGCCGGTCAACCTCGAGCCGGCGCTGCGAGTGGGCGATCCCCTGGGTGGGCACTATGTGACCGGGCACGTTGACGCGGTGGGGCAGGTTGTCGCCCTGTCCCGCGATGCCCGTTCCTGGCGGGTTCGCGTCGCCCATCCGGAGAGCCTGGCGCGATTCATTGCCAGCAAGGGATCGGTCGCCGTCGAGGGCGTCAGCCTGACGGTCAATGAGGTGGATGCCGGCGAGTTCGGCGTGAACCTCATTCCGCACACCTGGGAGGTCACCACCCTCGGGACGCTGGCAGTGGGAACGTCGGTCAATCTCGAGGTCGACCTGGTGGCCAGGTACCTCGAACGCATGTGGCAGGCAGGAGGCACGCGGTGAACCGTTTTCACCCCATCGAGGAATTGATCGAGGAATTGCGCTGCGGGCGCATGATCATCCTGGTCGACGACGAGTCCCGCGAGAACGAGGGTGACCTGGTGATGGCGGCCGAGATGGTCCGCCCCGACGATGTCAACTTCATGGCCCGCTACGGTCGCGGCCTGATCTGCCTGACCCTCACCCGCGAACGTTGCCGTCAGCTGCGCCTGCCCTTGATGGTCTCCGGCACCGACGACGGCCACCAGACCAACTTCACGGTGAGCATCGAGGCAGCCGAGGGCGTGACCACCGGCATCTCGGCCTTCGATCGGGCCCGCACCATCCGCGCGGCGGTGGAACCTCAGGCCCGCCCCGAGGACCTGCGGCAGCCCGGGCACATCTTCCCGCTGATGGCCCAGCCCGGCGGGGTGCTGACCCGTGCCGGCCATACCGAGGCCGGCTGCGACCTCGCGCGCCTCGCCGGTTTCGAGTCGGCCTCCGTCATCGTCGAAATCCTCAACGAGGATGGCACCATGGCGCGGCGTCCCGAACTGCACGAATTTGCCCGACATCACGGGCTCAAGATGGGGACCATCGCGGACCTGATCCGTTATCGCCTGCATACCGAGCGCTCCGTGGAACGGGTGTCGGAGCAGGGGGTGGAAACCCGACATGGCCGCTTCCGCATGTGCTGGTACGAGGATCATGTCCACCGCGAGGTGCACGCGGCCCTGGTGCGCGGTGAGATCACCGCCGATCCGGTGCCGCTGGTCCGGGTGCACCTCGTGGATACGCTGCGCGACCTGATCGGGGTGCGCGGTGCGGATCCGGCCTGGACCCTGGACACGGCCCTGGCGCGGCTGGCCAGCGA
>JAURMS010000228.1 GCA_030830595.1 Gammaproteobacteria bacterium
CTCTACGGTTCCGTGCTCATGCACGCGATCGGGTATGCGGCGATGATCCTGGCGAGTGACTGGGTGATGCTGGCCATTGGCGCGGCGTTCTTTTCGGCCGGACACTCCAGCTACAACACCGCGGCGTCCAGCCTGCTGAGCCTGGAAGCCGGCCAGGATGAGAAGGGCGCCGTGCTCGGCACCATGCAATCGGCCAGCGCGGCTGGGCGCATCGTCGGCCCGGCCAGCAGTGGGGCGATCTACTCCGGATTCGGCACCCAGGCCCCGTTCATCACCGGCGCACTCCTGCTGTTGCCGGCGGTCCTGCTGCTGCGCGTGGCCAGCAAGCGCCCGTCCTGAGCCCGTCTAGCCTGGGACGATGACCTGCCTGACCGCGAGTCCGTCGGCGAGCAGGTCGAGGCCCTCATTGATCTCCTCCAGCGCCAGCGTGCCGCTCAGCAGGCGATCCACCGGCAGCTCGCCGCGCTGGTACCAGTCTATGAAGAGGGGAATATCCCGCTGGGGAACGGCGCTGCCAAGGTAGCTGCCCTTCAGGCTGCGCTCCTCTGCCACCAGCGTCAGGTGACGCAGGCTGAATTCCCGTTCGGGATGCGACAGGCCTGCCGAGACGGTGGTGCCGCCGCGCGCCGAGACGCGCCAGCACAGTTCCAGGGCCGCGACGCTGCCGGCCATCTCGAAGGCATAGTCCACGCCCCCGCCGGTGACCTCGACGACCTTGTCCATCAGTTCCGGGTCATCGGCGCGGAAAGCGTGGCTGGCGCCGAGCGTGAGGGCCAGGGCCAGCTTGTCCGGTTGCAGGTCGACGGCCACCAGGGGTGAGGCGCCCAGCCGCCTCGCTGCCAGCAGGGCCGACAGGCCCACGCCACCGAGGCCTGCCACCAGCGCTGAGCTGCCCGCGGGCATGGCCGCGGTGTTGACCACGGCCCCCGCCCCGGTCATCACGGCGCAGCCGAAGACCGCCGCCACGGGAAAGGGCAGCTCGCGTGGTACCCGGACGCAGGACTGGCGCGCCACCACGGCCCGTTCGGCGAAGGCGGAGACGCCCAGGTGGTGATGAACCGGGCCCTGGCCGGTCAGTCGTCGCCCGCCGCCCAGCAGGCTGCCCGCCCCGTTGGCCCGCATGGCGGGCTCGCACAGCGCCGGGCGTTGGCGTGCGCAGGGCTGACAGTGCCCGCAGGCGGCCACAAACGCAGTCACGACGTGATCGCCGACCTCGAGGTCGGTCACGCCGGGACCGAGTTGCTCCACGATACCCGCCGCCTCGTGGCCGAGGGCCATGGGCAGCGGGCGGGGTCGGTTGCCATCCACCACCGAGAGGTCGGAGTGGCAGAGACCTGCGGCCCGGATCCGCAGCAGGACCTCGCCGGGGCCGGGCGGCGCCAGGTTCAGGGTCAGGATCTCCAGCGGCCTGGATGTCGCATAGGGCCGGTTGCGACCCATTTCGGTCAGGACTGCAGCGCGGACTTGCATGGTCGTTCAGCTCCCCCCGCGGTATGCTCGCCACCGCATGCAAGTATGAGGATAGACGGCATGGCTGAGCGAGCGCCAGCACCCACCCGGGCGGACTTCCGCATGGTTCGGACCATCCCCACGCGCTGGATGGACAATGACCACTATGGCCACGTCAATAACGTCACCTACTACTCCTACTTCGACACGGCGGTGAACGGCTGGCTGATCGAGGCCACCGCCACGGACATCCGCGAATTGCCCGCCATCGGCATCGTGGCGGAAACCAGTTGCCGCTTTCTCCAGGAACTCTCCTTTCCTGATGAGATCCACGCCGGACTGGCCTGTGAAAAGCTGGGTCACTCCAGTGTGATCTACCGGGTGGGCCTGTTCCGTGGGGAGGACGACGGCGCCTGTGCGGTGGGTCGCTTCGTGCATGTCTATGTCGACGCAGTCACCCGCACGGTAGTGGCGATGCCGGACGCGATCCGCGCTGCAGTGGCGGGCCTGCCGCCGGCCGCGCGAGAGGTTGTCCGATGAATCCCACCACGAGCGCTGGACGGCGAGCATTCCTGAAGGGCGCCGCAGCGTCCGCGGCGTCGCTGGCGCTGCCCGGCGCAGCCCTGGCCCAGGGCGCTGGCGCCGAGGTAGCCATCGTGGGCGCGGGTGCTGCCGGGCTTGCCGCTGCGTGGACCCTGTTGGCCGCCGGCCGACGCGTCATGCTGCTCGAGGCCCGCGGCCGCATCGGTGGTCGGGCCTATACCGATGAGGACAGCATGGGCGAGCCCTGGGATCGTGGGTGCTCGTGGCTGCACGCCTCGGAGGTCAATCCCTGGGTGGGCTACGCGAAGGCCAATGGTTTCGAGACTTTCGTCGATCGCTATCCCAGGCGGATCTTCGAGGGTGAGCGGCCCCTGGATGCCGCGGAACTCACCGGCTATCGCGCGCTGGTCGAACGCATGGGAAGGGAACTGGAGCAGGCAGGGCGGCGCGGCCTGGATATCGCCGCCGATGCGGCGTTCACCCGGGCGACCCGCGAGGATCCCTGGTATCCGCTCGCTGCGGCGGGCCTGACTTCCTGGGAGGGGGTTGAGCCTGGCAGCTTCTCGGCGCTCGACAGCTTCCAGTTCGATCGTCGTGGCGATGACCTGCTGATCCCGAAAGGGTACGGCAGCCTGCTCCTGCACTATGCCCGTGGCATCGAGGTGCGCCTCAATACACCGGTTTCGCGTATCGGCTGGGGCCGTTCCGGCGTGTTCCTCGAGACCCCTGCCGGTGAGTTACGAACCCGCTGCGCCATCGTCGCGGTGCCCTCGAGCGTGCTGGCTGCCGGTGGCATGGCCTTCAACCCGGGGCTGCCGATCAACGTGCAGGAGGCCGTACATGCGCTGCCCCTTGGCGTGATGAACAAGGTGGCGCTGCGCTTCAAGCGCAACCCCTTCGCCGGCGAAGGCAGCGAAGTGCTGCGCCAGCGCCGTTCGGGCTGGCGGGGCATGAATTATCTCACCCGACTGTGGGGCAGCAACGTGGTGATCGGCATGGCCGCCGGAGCCTTCGCCCAGCAACTGGAGGCCGCCGGTACGCAGGCCTTCGTGGACCATGCCCTGGGAGAACTCGTGGGCATGGTCGGCAGCGACATCCGCCGGCAGTTCGATCGGGGTGTCAGCACCACCTGGGCTGGCGATCCGTGGAGTCGTGGCGCCTACTCACACTGCGTGCCCGGCCGCTTCGGCGCGCGTGAGGTATTGGTTCGGCCCGTGGCGGAACGCATCCTGTTCGCGGGCGAGCACACCGAGCAATCCGCCTACGGCACCTTGCATGGTGCCTACCAGAGTGGCGTGCGCGCAGCACGCCAGGCGCTGGAACTGCTCCCTGGCAGGCCTTCAGCCGGCAGGCGGTAGCACCTTCTCCATCAAGACGAAGAAGAGGTCGCCTCGCCGCGGTTCGCCGAAGCGTGGGTCACCGTAGAAGAAAGCCTTGCGCTCGCCGGTCAAACGGTAGCCGCGACGCTCGTACCAGGAGATCAACTCGCCCCGCTGCGCGATGACCGACATCCGCATGCGGCGGCTGTCCCACTGTGCCTGCGCCCAGGATTCGGCCTCGGCCATCACCTGTCTTCCGATCCCCCGATCCTGCAGTGCTGGCTTCACCGCCAGCATGCCCAGCCAGCAATGCTCGCCCTCGCGCCGCAGCACCACGCTGGCCTCCAGGCCGCCCGCCTTGTCCCGCTTGAGCAGCAGGGCTTGGTCGGGATCGTCGAGGATGCTGCTGATTTCATCGCCACCGGTGCGGCGGCCGCCGAGCAGGTCTGCTTCCGTCGTCCAGCCCACGCGGCTGGGCTCTCCCCGGAAGGCGGATTCGACCAGGCTGACCACCGCTTCCGCATCGGCGGTGCGGGCCGGTTCGAGCGCCACGGTCAGCGCGTGTCCTTCAGGCCACGCTTGCTGCGACCGATCGCCAGCGCGCCGCTGCGGACCACCTCGAGCAGTTCGCCGTGACGGCTCGCCTCGTCGATGAAGCGGTTGATCTCACCCTCGTTATGGGTGAGGGCGATGACGAAACAGTCCAGCTCCCCGGACAGTACCTTGCCATCGGCGTCGCTGACCAGCCGCATCACCGGGTCGATGGCGCCCGTGGGCAGGCGGAACTTGAGCATGGCCATCTCGCGCTCGAAATGGGCGTCGCGGGTCAAGTCCTCGACCTGCACCACGTCCACCAGCTTCTGCAGCTGGTGGGCGATCTGGTCGATGCCGGTGTCGTTGCCGGCCGAGACCAGGGTCAGCCGTGAGATGGCCGGGTCCTGGGTGGGCGCAACCGACAGCGACTCGATGTTGTAGCCGCGCGTGGAGAACAGGCCTGCCACCCGGGTCAGGGCGCCGGCCTCGTTCTGCAGCAGGATGGAGATGATGTGGCGCATGTATTAAGTCGTGCTAGTCTGTCCCGCTCGGCACCAGCAGCGCAAGGGTTTGGCGTGACGTCGGCAAGCAAGCACCCCCTCTCGGGCCAGGCCATGACCGGCGCCGAGATGATCGTCCAGGTCCTGGCGGACGAAGGGGTAGACACCATCTTCGGCTATTCGGGCGGCGCCATCCTGCCGACGTACGACGCCATCTTCGTCCACAACCAGCGGGAGCAGGCTGCCGGCCGACCCGGCATGCCGCTGATCGTCCCGGCCAACGAGCAGGGTGCGGGATTCATGGCGGCGGGCTATGCGCGCTCCAGTGGCCGGGTGGGCGTCGCCGTGGTCACCTCCGGTCCAGGCGCGACCAACATGGTCACGCCCATTCGCGACAGCATGGCCGACTCAGTGCCGCTGGTGGTGCTGTGTGGCCAGGTGCCGAGGCCGGCCATCGGTTCCGATGCCTTCCAGGAGGCGCCGGTGGCCTCGATCATGGGGGCCGTGGCCAAGCACGTGTTCCTGGTCACGGAGCCGGAGCGACTCGAGGCCACCATCCGCACCGCTTTCGAGATTGCCCGCACGGGTCGACCGGGTCCGGTGGTCGTCGATATTCCCAAGGACGTC
>JAURMS010000229.1 GCA_030830595.1 Gammaproteobacteria bacterium
ACCCTGTTCGGCGCAAGCGCCCAATCCGGCGCCCTGCGCATCATCACCAACAAACCCAATACCGATGCTTTCGAGGGGCGTATCGACGTCGGTGTAGGCAGCACTAAAGGCGGCTCGGAGAGCTACAGCTTTGAGGGTTTTGCCAACATCCCGCTCGGCGAGAAGGCGGCCATCCGGCTGGTCGGCTGGTCCCTGAAGGAAGGCGGCTGGGTCGACAACGTGGCGGGTACCCGCAACTACCAGCTGGAGGGAGGCTATGGCTACAACCCGAATAACTTCGGCCGCACTTCCAGTATCGACAATGCCAGCCTGGTGAAAGAAGACTTCAACGAGCTGGACAAGACGGGCCTGAGGGCGGCGCTCAAGGTCGACTTGAGCGACACCTGGTCACTGAATGCCAGCATTATTCACCAGAACATGGAGACGGACGGCGTCTGGGAAGTCGATCCGATCAACACTGGCAGCGAAGAAAGCATCCAGCGCTTCTCCGAGGAATTCAGCGAGGACAAGTTTACCCAGTTCGCCGTGAGCGTCGAGGGCGAGGTCATGAACCATCTCCTCACCTACTCAGGTTCCTCGCTGGATCGTGACACCCAGTACCAGACCGACTACAGCAAGTACGGAGAGGACGCGTATTTTGTCCCCTACTATGCCTGTGACTACTCGGCCAGCGGGCCGGACTTGAACACGCAAAGCAACACTGACTGTACAAGTCTCTACGAGTACTTCACCTCTGACGACGACTACAAGCGCACCAGCCACGAACTGCGCCTGCAGTCCATCGGCGAGGGCCGCTTCAGCTATACGGTGGGCGCTTTCTGGCAGAAGTCTGAACACGACTACCTGAATCTCTGGATCCAGCCAGGCATGTCACCCACCCTCCAGGTGGGCGGTTACGACATCAACGGCGTTTATTTCCGCACTGATCAGCAGCGTACCGACACCCAGTTTGCGCTTTTCGGCGAGTTGTATATCGACCTGACCGACAGCCTCCGTGCCACGCTAGGTGTGCGTCACTACGATGAAGAAAGCGAGGTCAAGGGCGTAGTCGGCTGGGGACCGGGCGTTTTTTGTACGACAAATCCTGACTGTCGGGAAACATTCGTCGACTCCAAGGCCGACTTCAGCGACCAGCTGTTCAAGTTCAGCCTCGCCTGGAACCTGAGTGACGACAAGATGATGTACGCAACCTATGCCGAGGGCTATCGGCCGGGCGGCGTCAATCGCGATCCGGGCCTGATCGCTACCGCAGGCACCCAGACCTGGGAACCAGATGAGCTGAAGAACTACGAACTGGGCTGGAAGACTTCATGGGCCGACAACAGGCTGCGCTGGAACGGCGCCGTGTACTTCATGGACTGGGACAAGGTCCAGTACACCATCTACGACTTCAGCCTGTCGGCCTGCTGCGGTAACGTCTATAACCTGAGCACGGCAGAAATCAAGGGCCTAGAGACCGACATCAGCTGGGTAGCGGGTAACGGGTTTTCCCTGAGCGCCGCTTACTCCTTCAATGATGCCAAGACCACGGCCGACTTCACCATACCGAGCGGACGCCTGGCGGTACCAAAGGGCACTGAGCTGCCCAACATCCCGGAGAGCAAGTTCAGCCTACAGGGCCGCTACGAGTTCAACCTGGGTCAGTTTGATGCCTACAGCCAGCTGGCGATGAGCTATACCGACGGCAGCTGGAGCCAGATCCGGCCAAGCCGCAGGTTGCCGCAGGACGCGTACACCCTGGTCAACCTGTCCGCGGGCATCCGCAAGGACAACTGGGGTATCGACGTCCACGTCAATAACCTCACTGACGAGGTTGCCGACTACTTCGTGAAGCCGCGTAATTACGAATATTCAGTCGTCACCAACCGGCCACAGTCCTTCGGGGCGAGGTTCTGGATGAGCTTCTGATCGAGCCCCAGGCCGAAGGAAAAAACCCCGCTTCGGCGGGGTTTTTTTTCTCTGCTCATGATGACTGACGCATAATCAACCAAATGGGCAACGCGACTCCATCCGGGGACCTTCCCACTGCAGTCCGTCAGGCAATGCGCCTGCTCGGTGGGGGTGACCTTGTGTCTGCAGAGGCACAGGCCCTTGAAATCCTGCGCGCCGTACCGGGTGAGCCGAACGCCGAATTTATCCTCGCAGCCATACGCCGGACTCGTGGAGATGCAGAAGGCGCGAGGCAAGCGCTCACCATTTTGCTCCGGCGAGCACCGGCTTTTGCCCTCGCGACCCAGGAACTCGGCTTTGCACTGCTGGACCTTGGATTGATCGAGGGGGCCGGGTCCGCGCTGCATGATGCAGTGAGGACCGAACCCGCGCTGGCACCGAGTTGGAAGGCGCTGGCTGAAATCGAGGGTGCGCGGGGCAATGCCGAGCTGGCTGCAGAGGCGGCCAGCCGCTTTGCCCTGGCCCGAGCCACCGATCCGCGCCTGGTCGAAGCAACCGAGCTGTTTCGCAAGGGCAACACCCCGGCCGCTGAGCGCGCCTGCCGAGCCTACCTCCACGACCAGCCCACCGACGTCAGCGCCATTCGCCTGTTGGCCGATATCGGTACCAGGCTCGGCATGCTTCAGGACGCAGAGAACCTGCTGGCTCGCTGCCTGGAGTTGGCACCAGATTTCACACTCGCCAGGCTGAACTACGCGCAGGTCTTGAGCAAGCGGGAAAATCTGCCGGCAGCACTTGCTCAGGTCGACCTGCTGCTTGCCGCGGAGCCCAACCGGTTTCCATTCCTCGTGCTCCGCGCTTCAATCCTGGTGAAGATGGGTGAATTCGAGAAAGGCATTCGCGCCTACGAGCAACTGACGGACACCTTCGGCCCACGGCCGATGGTCACCCTGGTTCACGGACACGCCCTTAAGACGGTAGGCAGACAGGAAGAGGCCATTACCGCCTATCGGAAGACCATCGAGCTGAACCCGTGTTTTGGCGATGCCTACTGGAGCCTTGCCAACCTCAAGACCTTCCGCTTTGAGGATGCTGACATTTCGGCCATGCGCTCTCAGCTCGCCAGTGATCAGCCAAGCCTCGAGGACCATTTTCACTTGTGCTTTGCCCTCGGCAAGGCGCTGGAGGACAGGGGAGAATTCGAGGAAAGCTTTGCCTGCTACCAGCGGGGCAATGCCATCAAGTCCCGCCTGGAAAAACATGATGAAGCAGAGCTGGCGCGGGAGGTAGAGCGCAATATCGTCGTCTGTACCCGTCAGTTCTTTGAATCGAGGCGGGGATCTGGATGCCCGGCGCCCGACCCCATTTTTATCGTCGGCCTGCCACGATCCGGTTCCACGCTCCTGGAGCAGATCCTTGCCAGCCATTCAAAGGTGGACGGCACCAAGGAATTGATCGACATCCCGGCTATCGTACGCCGCCTTGGGGGCCGCCGGCGCAAGGGCGAGCCTTCTCGGTACCCTGACATTCTCGGCTCGCTCGATGCAGGGCAACTGCTCCAGCTCGGCGAGGAATACCTGGAGCGGGCCCGCGTGCAGCGCGGGAGTGCTCCTCATTTCATCGACAAGATGCCCAACAACTTTCGGCATATCGGGCTGCTGCAACTGATCTTGCCTAACGCGCGAATTATCGATGCCCGTCGTCACCCCATGGCCGCCTGCTTCAGCGGCTTCAAGCAGTTGTTCGCCCAGGGCCAGAGCTTCACCTACGGCCTCGGAAAGATCGCCCGCTACTATCGGGAATACGTGAAGTTGATGGATCACTGGGATCAGGCTCTGCCGGGCAAGGTCCTTCGGGTCGAGTACGAAACGGTCATCGACGACACCGAAGGCCAGGTTAAGCGCATCCTCGATTTCTGTGGCCTGCCCTTCGAGGAATCCTGCCTGGATTTTCACCGCACTGAACGCGCGGTTCGCACCGCCAGCTCCGAGCAGGTCAGGCAGCCGATCTATCGCGAGGGGCTGGACCAGTGGCGCCACTACGAGCCATGGCTCGCAGAACTGAAAAGTGAGCTTGGCACCGTTCTGGAGCGCTATCCAGCCTGACCGCTCAGTTGCGAGGCTTGAGCCCCAACTTCACGCGCGCCTCGGCCGGTGTCATCACGCGGCCACCAAGCTGGTCGACGATATGGGCAGCTTTCTCAACCAGCTGGCCATTGCTCGCCAGCACTCCCTTGGACAGGTACAGGTTATCCTCCAGCCCGACGCGCAGGTTGCCGCCGAGCAGGACGGCCTGGGTCGCCATCGCCATCTGCAGGCTGCCCGGGCCGAATGAGAACCAGTGGGCGTCCGGCGGCAGGGCATCCACCATCGCCAGCATGGAGCGGGTATCCGCTCCGGCACCCCAGGCAAACCCGAGGCAGACTTGAAAAATGGGCGGGGACTCCACCAGGCCCTGGTCGATCATGTAACGCGCCAGCCGAATCTGTCCCAGCTCGAACACCTCGAGTTCGGGCTTGACGCCAAGTTCGAGGCAACGCCGGGCCATGGCCTGAAGGCAGGCCGCCGTGTTGACGTAGACGGTGTTGCCCCCACCAAAATTCATGCTGCCGCAGTCCAGGCTGCAGATTTCCGGCAGCAGGTCCTCGACGTGCGCGAGGCGCTCCATCGGGCCGATCAGGTCAGTACCAGGGCCGCCAATGGCAGGGTTCTCCTCACCCGGCACGAAGTCACCGCCCATGCCAGCGGTGAGATTGATGATGACATCAACACCACTCTCGCGAATCATCTCAACCGTCTGACGGAACAGGGCGGGATCCCTGCTACCCTTTCCGGTATCGGGGTCGCGAACGTGCACATGCACGATGGCAGCCCCCGCGCGCGCAGATTCGATGCACGCATCGGCGACCTGCCTCGGTGTGACCGGCAGGCCAGGATGCTTAGCCAGAGTATCTGCTGCACCAGTGATGGCGCAGGTAATGATGACGTCACGATTCACTTGCATTTCCCCCAGTTACGACGCGCATCAGCGCATCAGCGGCAACCACTCCACCTTTCCCCGCCAGTACCATCAACGGGTTGATATCCAGTTCCAGAATCTGTTCGCCTTGACTCCCCGCCAGGCCCGCAATGGCCAGCACCGCGGCAACGACCGCATCCAGGTCTGCCGGCGCAGATCCTCGGTAGCCCTGCAGCAACTTCCAGACCTTGAGACGCTCCAGTGCGCCAAGCACCTCCGCCTCATTGGTTGGCAGCAGCAGAGACGCCGTATCTGCCACCAATTCAACCAGCACTCCGCCTGAGCCCAATACCAGCGACAAGCCGAACTGGGGATCCCGGTGCAGTCCAACGAGCAACTCAGCTACCGGCCGCTCCACCATTGCCTCCACCAGGAAACGGCTGCAGCCAAGACGGAGCTTGAGGTCGGCGACTGCCTCTAGCAGGCGTGCCTCATCAGGCAGCGAAAGCACCACCGCGCGCTGCTCGGACTTGTGCGCGAACTCGGCACCGCAGGCCTTGAGCGCCACCGGAAATCCCACCTTCCGAGCAGCCGCAAGCACCTCCCCTTCGGGCACCCTGAATCCAGTTGGGATGTTCACCCCGGCAGCCGCCACCCACTGCTTGGACTGCCACTCATCCAGCAGCGTGCCAGGCTGCCCGTCATGCCCCGGACCCTTTTGCATCGCAGGTAATTGGATATCCTTCGGTGCACGCAATTTTTTCCCGTAATGCGCGGCAGCCCTCGCCGCTATCAGGGCCTCCTCCAGGCCCTGCATCGGCGCCACCCCCCGCTCTCTGAGCCGGCGGCGAAGATCATGCGGGAGCAGTTCACTGATGGTACAGACCACCGCTGCCGGCATGCCCGTGGCGTCATGGGCACACACGAACGCATCCACGGCATCAAACCACTCCTGGACCTCGGGTGATTCCACGGTCGGATGATCATTGACCATCAGGGCAAGATGATGACTGCCTGCCAGGGATGAAATGAAACAGCGCTCCATCGCCGGCCGGTCCCCCCAGATCGACGTGTTGTAGTCGAAGGGGTTTGAAACGGTGACATAGCCCGGAAACTGCGCCTCGAGGTCGCTGACCTGCGTGGGCGAGAGCGGTGGCGTAGACAGGCTGAAGCGCGCGGTCAGGTCCGCCATGATGGCTGCCTCACCGCCCGAACAGGACAGCGACAGCACGTCAGTACCCTGCAGCGGCCCCACGATATCGAGAAATTTCAGGGTCTCCAGCAGTGCAGGCAGCGAATCCACCCGCAGGACTCCCAATCTCTCGAACAACGCATCGTGCAGGAGGTCGGAACCAGTCAGCGAACTCGTATGACTGCTGGCTCTCTCGGCAGAGGCAGCCGTACGCCCCACTTTCAGCACCACGATCGGGACGGCCTGCCGAAGAGCGCGCAGGGCAGCGCGACAGAAAGCAGCGGGATCATCGAGGCCCTCGAGATACATGCCGATGGCCCGGACCCTGGAGTCGTCCAGCAACGCCTCGATGTAGGCGGCGGGACCGAGGACCGCCTGGTTGCCAGTGGTAATGACGTGGGTAAAACGGACCTCGCGCTGGTTCATGGTCAGGTTCATGGCGATGTTGCCACTTTGCGAAATGACCGCTACGCCGGGCCCACCCTCCGTCCCTGAGTCACCGAACAGGTAGGGCCACAAGGCACATCGATCTGCATAGTTGACGTAGCCGAAGCAGTTCGGCCCGATCAGCGGCATGGAGCCCGCCGCCTGAACCAGCCTTTGCTGCAGGTCACCACCCTTGTCACCCACTTCATCAAAACCTGCTGCGTAGCACACACATCCGCCAGTGCCCATCGCGGAGAGCTGCTGGACGACAGCGACGGTAGCCTCCCTATTGACGCCGATAAAAGCTGCGTCTGGCACCTCAGGAAGTTGACTGACGTCGGTGACCGTCGCCAGCCCTCCCACCTCTGACCTGGTTGGATGGACGGCATACATGCGGCCGGCAAACCCAGCCGCCCTGCAGCGGCTTATCGCCATAGCCGCGATGTCGCCGCCGACGAAGACAATGCTTGCAGGCGCCAGCAAGCGCCCGAGTTGCGGAGCAGGCAGTGCCGGCCCTCGGCCCGGTTTAGCGGTCGCGGAAGCGTGCTTCACGCTTGTCCACAAAGGCGCTGACGCCCTCGCGAGCATCCTCCGAA
>JAURMS010000230.1 GCA_030830595.1 Gammaproteobacteria bacterium
ATCTGGCGGAAGTAGAGTCCGCGCAGCATCAGGTAGTTCCGGCCAGTCAGCGAATCCTGGGCCAGGCCGGACAGGTTGAACAGCCCGCCGAGCCGGAACAGGTCCTGCAAACCGGAGGGTTCATCATCCGGCTGGATGCCCGCGCTGAACCAGCCCAGCAGCGCATTCCGACCCCGGCTCCCTGCCAGCATGGCATCGACGGTCTGCCGGTTGAAGTCGCTGCCGTTGCCCAGTGCATCCACCCCACGCCACCAGCCGAGCGAGAGCGACTGTCCGGAGCGGGGGAAATAGGGCGAGTCGCGGGTATCCAGGTCGAGTTCCATGCCGAGCAGGCCCCGCTCGAAACCCTGCCTGCGAAGCGAACCCTCCGCGACCTCGCCGGTCCGGAGGATCACGCTGCCGGTGGAGCGCAAGGCTGCGAGGCGTATCTCGCCCAGCGAACCCAGCTCGCGACCCAGGGCGGCCACGGCCGCAGATTCGCGCAAGCGGTACTCCGCAACACGGCGCCCCCCCAGCACCTGGTCGAAGCTGATGCGATCGGTGCCCGCGCGGGCGGCGACGAACCAGGACGAACCCGCCGAAAGCGGCTGGTGCCATTCGGAGCCGATCAACGCGCGTTCGCCCATCTGCAGGTCGACTAGCAGCTCACCGCCAGCAGGGTTGAGCTGGGTGAACATCAGGCGCGTACCAGCGCTGTAGCTGCTGCCTCCCTCGAAATCGTCCTGCAGCTCCAGCCCGAAGCGCAGGTAATTGGGCCCCCAGGACTTGGGCCGCGCCGTGACCTCCAGCCCGAAGGACTCATCCTCCTCGACCAGCCGGTAGTCGATGCCCTCATACAGGCCGGTCCCGTACAGGCGCCGAACACCCATCTCGATCGCCACGGGGTCCAGCGGCTGACCCACGAGGCCACCCATGGCTCGCTCGATGCGGATTGCGGCAAGCGGCTGGGAGTCCGCGCCCCTGACGAACGCCAGCCTCGGCGTGACGGCCTGCTCTGCCGCCCCGGACGGTGGTGCCTGCTGCAGGGTCCAGCCCGCCAGCCGCTCGCCGTGAGCGTCGGTGGCCTCCCGACCACGTGCCACGAACTGTCGGACCCGGGTGAAATCGAGCGAGGTCAGGGCCCCGAGGGCGGGCTCGATCAGCAGGTCGGCCTCGGTGAGGGTCGAACGCTGCCGGTCGATGCTCTGTTGCAGGACCACAGCCAGCATCTGGTTGGTCACCGCCAGCGCTGAATCGAGTGACTCGCGCGGCAGGGGTCGCGAGCCCACGTCGACCACGATCAGGCGGTCCACGCCCATCGTGCGGGCCACGTCCACCGGCAGGTTGTTGACCAGGCCGCCGTCAACCAGCAGCCGTCCGTCGCGCTCGACCGGCGCAAACAAGCCGGGCGCCGACAGGCTGGCCCGCATGGCCGTGACCAGGTCGCCACCGTCCAGCACCACCTGGGCGCCGGTTTCGATATCCGTGGCGATGGCCCGGTAAGGAATGGGCAGCTGATCGAAATCGCCAGTCGTCGCCCGACCGAGCGTGGCACGCCTCAGGACCTGGGTCAGGCGCTGCCCCTGCAGCAGGCCGCGCGGCACGGTGAAACCATCGCTCCCGAAACCAACCGGCAGGCTCACCAGGAAATTCCGATCGAGCCGCTTCAGGCGCGGTGCCAGGTCATCGCGTGGGGGGGCGTCCCGGAAGGCCTGGCGCCAGTCCAGTCCCTCCACGAGGCGCTCGATCTCCTGGGCCGTCATCCCGGATGCGTAGAGCCCGCCGATCACGGCCCCCATGCTGGTGCCCACGATGGCGTCGATCCTGACGCCTGCCCGTTCGAGCTCGAGCAGGACGCCCACGTGCGCCAGGCCGCGGGCCCCGCCTCCCGACAGGACCAGGCCGGTACGGACCGGGGCCGCATCCGACCAGGCAGGCGCAAGCGGGGCCAGCAAGCCGGCGAGCAATACTGGCAGCAGGCAGCGAATCGACATGTCGCGAGCCTAGCACGCGGCGGTGACGCGCCGGAGGGTGGAACGAGCCGAAGGGGTCACACATAATCATGGCCATGCGCCTGATCCTGAGTTGTACTCTCGGCCTGTCCCTCTGCTGGACAGCGTGGACTCCGACCCTCGCCCGGGCATCGTCACCAGGCGCCGTCGACCTTGAGGAAGTGACCGTCACGGCCCTGCGCCGGCCGCAGGCCCTGCTCACCCATGCCGGCAGCATTGCGCGCATCGACGCAGTGGAAATCAGCGAGCTCGCCGCCACCCATCACTCGGAGCTGATGAACCGCGCGCCGGGGGTGCTCATCCAGCGGGGCAGTGGCCAGGAATCGCTGACGGCCCTGCGCTCGCCGGTCCTCACCGGCGCCGGCTCCTGCGGTGCCTTCCTGTTCCTGGAGGACGGCCTGCCGATAAGACCGGTGGGCTTTTGCAACGTGAACGAACTGTTCGAGGTTAATGCCGAACAGGCCTCGGCGGTCGAGATCATCCGCGGGCCCGGCAGCGCACTGTACGGCTCCAATGCCGTACACGGCATCGTCAACGTGATCAATCCCACGCCAGCGGAACTGCCTCCGCTGGCACTGGGGCTGGAGGTCGGCTCGGATGACTACTTCCGCGCGCGACTGGCCGCCAGCGCGCCCGTGGCACTCGGCGAAGTGGGCATGGTCATGCATGGCACCCACGATGGGGGCTGGCGCGATGCCTCGGGCTTCGAGGAAGGAAAACTGGCAGCAGCCTGGGCGTTCGACACGACGGGTGGCAGCTGGTTGCTGCGTCTGAATGCGACCCGCCTCGACCAGGAGACAGCCGGCTTCATCCAGGGCCAGGACAGTTACCGGGACCCAGCCATCGCCCGCTCCAACGCCAATCCGGAGGCCTACCGGCAGGCCAGCAGCCTGCGCGCCACGGCCACCCACCAGCGCGAACTCCAGGATGGCGACCAGCTCGACCTGAGGCTGGCCCTGCGCAGCTCGCACATGGACTTCCTGCAGCACTTCCTGCTGGGCAAGCCGCTGGAGGAAAACGGCCAGGACAGCCTCGCGGTGTTCGCCTCCCGCAGTCGCGACCTGGACACCCTGCGATGGGTGGTGGGCCTGGATGCGGAACTGGCCTCCGGCGAGCTCCGCCAAAGTCAGGATGGCCCCACCACCGGCGGGCCGCCGGCGGCCAACGCCGCCCGGCCGTCCGGACGACACTACGACTACGTGGTCGACTCGCGATTGCTGGCTGCCTACGCACAAGCGGAATGGGCCCTCGGCGACTCGTTGACGCTCACCACCGGCCTGCGCTGGGAAAGCCTCGCCTATGACTACGACAACCGCATGATCGACGGTAACACCGACGAGTTCGGTACGCCCTGCCCGGGCAGCGGCTGCCTGTATTCGCGACCTGCGGACCGTCGCGACAGTTTCTCGAACCTCGGGCCGCGGCTGGGACTCAGCTGGCAGGTGTCGGACAGCACGGCCCTGTGGGCCGGCGCCTCGCGGGGCTATCGCCCACCCGAGGCCACCGAACTCTACCGACTGCAGCGCGGCCAGCAGGTGGCCGACCTGGACTCAGAGTTCATCGAGGGGCTGGAGGCCGGCATCCGGCACCGCAGCGAACGCCTGCGCGTGGAGTTGACCGGCTATCGGATGCGCAAGGACGACATCATCCTGCGCGATGCCCAGGGCTTCAACATCACCGGCGGGCGCACTTCGCACGAAGGCATCGAATACGGACTCGGCTGGTCGCTGGGAGACCGCTGGAGCCTGTTGGCAAGCGGCACTCTCGCCCGCCACCGCTATGAATTTACGGGTGGCATCGAGCAGGGTGAACAGGTCACCCGCGGTGATGACGTCGACACTGCGCCGAGACAGCTGCACGTGCTGAGACTGGGCTATGCCGGCGAAGCCCTGCGTGGCGAGTTGGAATGGTTGGTCGTGGGCGATTACTGGACCAACGCGGCCAACACCAACCGCTACCCGGGACACGAGGTGGCCAACCTGCGCCTACACTGGCAGCAGGTCGGCCCCTTCAGGCTGTCGCTGAGGGTGACCAACCTGTTCGATCGCGCCTACGCCGACCGCGCGGATTTCGCCTTCGGCAACGCGCGTTACTTCCCGGGACGGGGCCGGGCAGCCTTCCTTGAAATTGGCTGGCAAGCCAGGGAGTCCTCGCCATGAAATCGACCGCCTTCCTGCTGACAGCCCTGATTGGTGTCGCGCTCGCGTTGCAGGTGGGTTTCAACGCCGTCGTGCGAACCTACGTCGGCAGCGCGGTCGGCGCGGCCCTGATCAACTTCATCGTAGGCACCACGGTACTGGCGCTGGCCCTGCTGTGGCTGCGTCTGCCCGTCCCGAGTGTGGGCCAGCTGGCCGCGATTCCCAGCTGGGCCTTGCTGGCCGGCGTCGCCGGAGCCGCCTACGTGGCGGGGTCTGCGCTGTTCGGTCCACTGATCGGCGGGGCCGCCTTCGTGGCCCTGATCATCGCCGGTCAAATGGTCGGGGCACTCGCCCTGGATCACTTCGGCGCGCTGGGCTTCCAGGTACGGCCCGTCACCGCACTCCGGCTCGCCGGCGCCGCGCTGGTGGTGGTCGGCGTGGTGCTGCTGTCGCGCGACTGACCGCCGGCACCTGCTGCGTGATGCAGTGGATGTTGCCGCCACCGAGCAGGATTTCCCGGGCCGGCACCCCGACGATCTCTCGCTCCGGAAAAATGCGCTTGAGGGCCCGCCTGGCCTGGGCATCCCGACCAGGATCCAGCAGCGGCATGATCACCCTGCGGTTC